>JBJEDP010000263.1:0-3661 GCA_051872175.1 Candidatus Limisoma sp. | reverse complement strand
TGGCTCAAAACAAAACTCGCCTCAAACTATGCAACCTCTGCTTTTAATATTTATTATGATACAGGCTCTTATTTTGTGGCGGTGGTGTCGGCAGGAGTCGGCGCCACTGCTTCTTTTTTAGAGCGATGGCGACGCAGGAAGCTGTTGAAGTCGTGCTTGAACATAATGCCGACGCCTTGCGTTGTCAGGGCGTTGCGGATGTAGTAGTTTTGGTCGTTGTAGCGGTTGTATGCTTTGAGGCGGAAGTTGCCGTTTTTGGTCAAGAGGTATTCGATGTCGAAGTCGCCGATAAAGTTGTTGCTGTTCATTGTGTTGTCGGTGTAGCCGAAGTTGCCGTTGAGCAGCAGACGGTTGTTGAGCAAGCGGCTCGACAGTGCGAGTTCGACTTCGACGTCGGAGAAGTCGCCTTTGTCGGAGTGGAAGTTCGGCGCAATAGTCCAGTTGTCGCTGATTTGTCCGAGCATACTTGTCAGCTGACTCGAAACGGTCGACGAAGCCACCGATGCCAGCTCGTTGGAGCGACCGGTTCCGCCCATGTATTCCGGCGTGTAGAATCGTCCGAGCGCAAGCAGATAGAGAATCTGTTGGTTCATCAAGTCGTCGGTGCTGACGATGCTCTTCACCTTACGGTAGACGTCGGTGGTAAGGGTGGGGAATTCGAGGTCGAACGAGATGTCGGGTTGCGAGATGACGCCGCTGAGGTTGAGTAGCGCGTTGACGGGCACAAGGGTCCGATTAAGCTCGCGGTCGTCGGCAAACGATTCGTCGAGGTCGAGCAGGTTGGCGTTGACCGAGTAGGCAGCTTGGAGGTCGACCACGGCTTGCAACGGATCGCCGTGGAAGGCTATGGTGGCGCCGGGCTTGATGTTAAATTCGCGTATGATGATGTCTTGCAGCGTAAAGTTGTAGCGTCCTTGGTCGACGGTATAGCTGCCGAACATTTTCATCTCGTCGCTCGACGAATATTTTATTTGTAGGTTACCCTTCCCGGTAGCGCGTATGCGGTCGCCGCCTTCGGGGTCCATTATCATTGTTATCGCCACGTTAGGGTTGGCTTCAACTTGCAGGTTGAGGTTGAATTGTGACGGGTTTTCGTCTTTTTGGTTTTGGTTGAGTGTGGCGAGGAAGTCGAACGGCTTGGCATTGCTCTTGTTTTTCTCTTTTTCTTCTTCGAGACGTTTTTCTTTTTGCTTGTCGGTGAAGGTGATAAACGAGTATTCTCCGGCTTCTTCTTGGTCGCTGAGCACGAATGTGAAGTTGGAATTGCGAGCTGCCGACATGTTGATGTCGATGTTACAACGTCCGGGGATTCCTTTGACGTAGGCAGAGCCGTTGGCGTAGACTTTTCCGTACCAGAGCGGGTTGATTTTCTCGTTGGTGTCGTAGCAGAGCAGCTTGTTAGCCTCAGTGACGGCGAAGTCGTAGGTCGCGTCGTGGAAGTAGTTGTGGGTGACGGTTCCGCGGAGTTTGGCTGTGTTGCCTTGCATGTCGCGGAGCACGGCGTCGCGTATCATGATTCGTCCCGGCTCGAGGATTACGGAGTCGCTGACGGTGTAGTATGTGTTGGTGTAGTCGAGTTTCATCTTGAAGTTGTCGGCAAACATACGTCCGCGAACATTGAGTAGCTTAAACGTGCCGTAGAGCTCGCATTCGCCGGAGGCTTCGCCGCTGATGTCGGAGGTGAATGCCTTCATGAAAGGCTGAAGCAACTTGACGTTGACGTGGTCGGTGTTGAATTTGAAGTTGAGCGAGTCTTTGCCGAGATAGACTCCGCCGCGAACGTACGTCATTCGCTTGTTGGGCTGTGCGATGTCGGCATTGATGATTATTCCTTTGTTGGCGTTGTCCCATGAGCTTTGGATGTCGGCTTCGCCGAGCAGTGCGTGATGATAGGAGAAGTTTTTGACGTGCAGGCGAGGCGTGTTGAGCTGCGGCGTGCGCGTAAACAGCGACGAGGCGAAGAAGTCGCCGGTGGCATCTCCGCTGAAGGCTACGTGGTTGATGTTGAGCGTCTCGAAAATGTAGCCGAGGTCGATGTTGTTGAGTTGTAGTTTGATGACGTCGTCGGGATTGGTCGAAGCTATGCCGTTAGCCTTTATAGACTGGTTGTCGCGATAGACGTGTATGCCGTCGACGGTGATTCGTCGGTCGTCGATGTTGATTCGTGCCGGCGTGACGTGCCAGGTGGTGTCGTTGACGCTGAACGTGGTGGGGTTGATGTCGATGTCGGCGGCAAAGCGATTGTCGTCGTTGCGCTTGAAGAGGGTCGACAGGTTGATGCTTCCCGAGAAGTTACGTTTGCGGTCGTATTGCCAATTGATGTCGGAGTCGAAACGGTCGGCGGCGCCTGTGCCGTTGAACACGAGCAGTATGTTGCCGTTCTTGTGGTCGAGTTGGCTCACGGCGTTGATGCTCATCATATCGTTGTCGCCGTCGAAATCAATCGACAGGCTGGTCTTTTCTATCATCTTCTTGCCTTGCACGAGGTAGGGCGCGTCGATGCCGATTGTGGCACGTCCGTCGATGTCGTCAACGCGTCCCGAAATCTTGATTGGGTGGGCAATTGTCAGCGGTGCGTTGAAAAATTTGAGCAACTTTTCGTTTTCGGCAATTTGGAAGTGGTAGACGAAGTCGTTTTGGCTGTCAGATTTGGCTTTGTCGTTTGCCGGGATGTAGTCAGCCAAACTTGGGAAAATGTTGCCGACGATGTGCTTTAGCGAGGCCGTAAGTCCGGCGAAATTTGTTGTGCCGTCGATGTAGCCGTTGAGAATCTCCGAATTGATTGTATAGTATTTTCCGACGTCTTTTTGACGAGCCGTTATGTCGAAGTGGTCGATGTTGATGCCCTCGTTTTCCGCATTTGTGAACGACAAGTCGCTGAGCATCACGTCGCCCTCGACGTTGTCGATGTTGTTACCGGTCAGCGACACTTCGGCGACGCCGTTAAGTCGGTAGTCGCGATATTTGTTGGTGAGGTTGAGGTTTGCAAGGCTGAGGTTGGCGAGCGTTGCAACGACGTCGACAACGGTGTTTTCGCCGTCGGGGCGGAACTTTCCTTCGATGTCGAGGTCGACGTTCGGGTCGTGCAGGCAAATCTGCCCGTCGTAGTTGCGTCCGTCGATTGCCAAGTCGGCATTTATGTTGTTGTAGCGATAGCCCTTAAGGTCGATGTAGTTGATTGTGCCGTCGACGTTTCCGTGTGGCAGCCCACTGGCGAGAGCCACGTCGGCATTGATGTCGAAGGCGAGTTCGTTGAGCACATCGGGCATCTTAGCCAGTCCGCCGATTTTGAGGTTGCGCGACTTCAGTTTGCCGTTGATGTGTGTCACCGAGCCTCTGTCGTTGCGTTTTAGTCCTAAATCGGATTCGAGTTGCCCCAACGCGGTGTTGATGATTCCGGCGTAGTCTACACGCTCGGGTTTGTAGGTCAATGAGCCGTTGACAGCAAGAAAGTCGGCTGCGTCAATCACTCGAACTGCGCCGCCGGGGAGTTTGAAGCGCATCATTGAGTCGTCGAGCAGTTGGCGTATTTCTGCGTGAAGGTTGATGCTGGGCAGTTCGGCGCTGAGATTATTGCCGTCGGTAAGGTTCTCGATGCGTCCGGATGTTTTCAGCGTAAGCGCGGAGTTGGCGGTCGACAGGTCGAGAGTTTCAATCATTA
>JBJEDP010000262.1:0-3668 GCA_051872175.1 Candidatus Limisoma sp. | reverse complement strand
ACTAACCGCCTGACCCACAACGAAAACTCATCCCATAAGGGTGAAAGTTGGGTTAGAGTTTGTTAGTGCCACGACGCAATGCTGCTATCGGAATTCGTAGAGTAAAAGTTTGTAGAATCGTTGTAAACGGAATGAGAGATTGGTGAAGGCGCCTTTTTGGAAATTTATAGCTGAAGAGAATGTTCCAATGTGGCTTCCTTGTGTGGCTATCGTGGGGTGTATCTAGTAGTAGTCGAGCGTCTTTTGTTTAAGCAGAATGTTGTGCGTAATGTCGATAGGTTGATCCATCCCGGTATTGGTCGCAAAGTCGACAATTTGTTGTGCTGCGCAGAGGTTGATGTAGTAGGCGCCTGTCATACGGTCGCATTTCCCCGGATAGACCAATTTCCCGGGCTTGCGTTGGCTTCGAGGAATGAACCGCAGGCGGGTGTCTTCGTAGGATATCATAATCGGTCGTTTTTCCGACTCGGCAATGCTGTGAATTTCGTCAATGCTTTGGTTGAACTTGACGACAAAATCCTTATGAAGCATAATGTCGTCCTCTAAGATTAGCGCCTCGGATATGCCGTGTTCTATCATGTCGAGATAGGTTATGATATGCTTTGCGGCGCACGATGTTTCCGGAGATGCTGTAGCCATATTCCCTTTGAAGTATTTCCCGATAAATTCGGGCGTAAGGTCTGCAATGTCGCCGTCGAGGATGAATTAGAAAGGAATATTCATCTTATCGAGCATTTTTTGCATATGCAATTCGCGCTGTTCGTAGCCCTTTTTGACGTGCATTACGTATACTTTGGGGATATTGACTGATGATTTTGCCATCTCTTTCGATTTTGATTCCTGTTATTGATTCTTACTACATTATGCCTTGTCGACAATTCTGTTGCAAATATAGTAATTTTTTAGGAATTGTTTCGTAGTTTTGGTTAATCCTTGCCGGATGGATTATTTCGGAGGCGCAGCGGCGGGCGCTACGGCAATTGGTCGACCCATGCTCGGATGCTTTTCTCATCGGCGTGGTTTAGCAGTTGTCCTTGTTGCCACGTCAGTGCGGGATAGGTCCGCTTCAGAGCCGACACACTGCCGGTGATGCTGCTGCCGCCCGACGTGGCGAACGGGATAACGGTCTTGCCGGACAAATCAGTACTTTCGATGAACGTGTTGACTGCTCTCGGTGCAAGGTCCCACCAAATGGGGTAGCCGAGGAAGACCACGTCGTAGGCTTTGACGTCGACAGCGACGGCTTTGATTGCCGGGCGCGACTCCGGGTCGTTTATCTCTACCGAACTGCGCGACTGCGGATTGTGCCAGTTGAGGTCGTCACTCGTGTATGGTTGCTCGGGCACAATTTCGCAAAGGTCTGCCTTTGCTGCTTTTGCCAACTGCTCAGCTGCATGTCGGGTTGTGCCGGTGGCTGAGAAATAGACTACTAAAACTTTCTTTTCCATATTGTCATTCTTATTTTGCGAACAGGCAGAGGCGGCTATCATAGTCAGCACTGCCAATAATGCGATTTTTATACGTTTCATCGTGCGTTAATTTTGTTATAATCTTCGTCGCTAACCGGCTCGAGCCATTCGTTGTGTTCGTCGCCGGACGTTTTTGCGTGTGTTGCCAAGTGCTGAAACCATGAGTCGGCTTGTGCTCCGTGCCAGTGCTTTACGCCTTCGGGGATGTCGATTATGTCGCCGGCTCTAAGTTCTATGGCAGGTTTGCCCCATTCTTGATACCATCCTTTACCGCCGACGCAAATAAGTATTTGGTGCGCGCCGTGATGGATGTGCCAGTTGTTTCGGCAGCCCGGCTCGAATGTTACGTTCGAGTAGCCTTGGATGGTAGTTTCGTCGGACGAAAGGTTTTTGGGTGCAATTGGTGCGAGATGGCTGTTGCCTTTAAAATACCGAGCATACGCCGTGTTCGGCTCGCCGATGGGGAATGTCAACTCCTGACGGCTGCGCTCTATGGCGTCGTTGGCAGAGGTGTCGTCCGCCCAAATTTCCTTAGCATGACGGAAGGCTGCCCAGGCTTTGGGCCATCCGGCATAGAATGCGGCGTGGGTGATGATTTCGGCGATTTCCGTTCGAGTAATGCCGTTTTTCTTCGCCGCTTCGAGGTGGTGGGTAAGCGACGAGTCGGTTATGCCTTGGCTGATGAGCGCTGTGATGGTGACGAGGCTGCGGTCGCGCAGGCTGAGCAGGTCGTTGCGACTCCACACTTCGCCGAAGAGGATGTCGTCGTTGAGGTGTGCAAATTCGGGGGCAAACTCGCCCAACTGCGTGCGACCTGCCGTTTGTACTATTTTCTGTTGTGCCATGACGTTGAAGGTTAAAATGCTGAGTAGGATTGCTATTAGAGTCTTTTTCATTTGTTCAGGTGTAGATTAAAGAACAGCTTTATTTCGTCGAACGGAATTGCGTTGAGGTTGTCGTATAGGTCGCAGTGGGTTGCGCCGGGCACTATCAGCAGCCGTTTGTTGTCGGCATATTTGCCGCTTGTCAGCTTTTTATAAGCCTCCTCGCCGAAATAGCGACTGTGCGCCTTCTCGCCGTGGACGATGAGCACGGGAGTGCGGATTTCGGAAGCGGCAATCCACAGATTTTGGTTGAGGCGCATCAGTGGCGATGTGATGTTCCATCCCATATTGGAGTTGAGCGAACGAGGATGATAGCCGCGCGCTTTCGACTTATAGTATGCCACATATTGTTTCACAAACTCGGGTGCATCGTCGGCAGGCGTTTCGGGCAGTCCGCCTTGAGGCAGAATCTCGCCCTTGCGAAATTCGTCGGTGCGCTGCGCCGCCAACTGCTGTTTCAGTTCGAAGCGAGCGTCTTCGTCCATCGAGTCGAAATAGCCTTGCTGCGTAACTCTCGTCATGTTGTAGAGAGTTACGCTCACGGTAGCCTTAATACGCGGGTCGAGTGCAGCTGCGTTGAGAGCGATGCCGCCCCAGCCGCAGATGCCGAGAATGCCAATGCGTTCGGCGTCGACATCGTTGCGACATGCGAGATAGTCGATTGCTGCGCAGAAGTCTTCGGTATTGATGTCCATAGACGAAGAGTAGCGCGGAATGCCGCCGCTTTCGCCGGTAAACGACGGGTCGAAGGCAATTGTCAGAAATCCGTCTTCCGCCAAGCGCTGTGCGTAGAGTCCGCTCGACTGCTCTTTGACCGCGCCGAAAGGACCGCTGACGGCAATCGCCGGCAATTTGCCCTCTGCCGCCAACGGCATATAAAGGTCGGCGGCAAGCGTGATGCCGAAACGGTTGAGGAACGTCACCTTCTCGTGGTGCACCTTTTCGCTACGGGGGAATGTCTTATCCCATTCTTGTACTAACTGCAACGGGGTTGCATTCGTTGCCTCGTTTTGCACGGATTGTGCATTGTTTGTCATTGCTGTCATAACCACCATAATTATAGATAATACAATCTTCATACAAATAAATGTTTGATTTCGACGGCAAAACTACGGCAAAACCACGAAATCCGCGTTATACGAATTTCGGGGAATATTACCTTTTTTATGGATTCTGCTATTTCAGCGACACAGCTCTTTCATTTAAAATAAACGTGATTTCTCAAACAAAGTTCTATTATTTAGGGATATTCAGTTAATGGCTTGAGTTTTTAGCCGGGGAAAGGCTCGTGATGGTCGTATATCGGTGTGGTTTT
>JBJEDP010000261.1:0-3681 GCA_051872175.1 Candidatus Limisoma sp. | reverse complement strand
CAAAACTGCTACTGCGATATGTGGCTCAGCGGGCAGAGCGTGAGCGGCGCCCCCCCCCCCCCCCCCCCCCCCCCGGTGGTCAATTGCGTCTATTCGGGAACAATCAGTTCGACGTCGACCATTGCAGCCGAAGTTGTCAACGGCACGTTGACCAACCAAACGGCAACGCCGACATTCGTCAGTGCCAATACCAAAGAAATCAAGGTGTCGTGCACCGAAGATACCGAGCAAATCATCGTGCACCGTTCGTATGAGGGCGGGCAAGACATACACTTCTTCAAAGAAGGCAAGCAGTGGACCGGATGCTGGGTCGGCGACTTCAGCGGCGATGTGTATGCAATCGTCAAAGCGCCGGGCAAACTGCCTTCGAAACGTATAAAGGCCACAATGGCTACCGTCAGCAAGAACCCCACGTGGAGCTATTCGACGGCATACGTCAACGGCGAAAGCTATTCCGACGGCAAGGTGCTAACACACGGCATCCCATCGGGATATTCTTACCTGGCAGACGCAACACGTCAGTTTAACGTGGCAGTCAACGGACACTATGCGCCGACTTATTCCGACATCAACTTCTGGAATCGCCCGGTCAACTTCTCAATGCTTGAGTTCGAAGACGGTCAGGAAGTGCATATCGAAGTTGCGCGCGACCAAGATTTCACCTCGTTCCGCATTCTTCCGCACGATTCGCAGATTTACGACGTAAAGCGATTCGGCAACTGCATCAGCTTCAAGACGCGCAAGGCAGACCAGAAGTTGAGCATCGTCTACGATGACGACTATTTCGGAGGTTTCCTTCACCTGTTTGCGAGCAGCATCGACCACAGCGACCCGAAACTTGCCACGAGCGGCTACGTCTACGATTCGGCAACGAAGACACACTATTTTGCGAAAGGCTATCATAACCTATATAGCTCGTACACCGACGGATTCTTGCAAATCAAGGAAGACCAAAAGATATACATCGCATCGGGAGCCGTGCTCAACGGCATCGTTGGTGTTGTGGGTGGTAACGGCGCAAAAATCTACGGCCGCGGCTTGATTGCAACCAATGCGAAAAAGATTTTGTTGGGAGTTGATTGGTCGGGCGGACGCGTCGACGTTGAAGGAGTAACTATTCACCCGCACCGTGAGCAGTGTTGGTCGGTGTGCGTCAGCAACTGTACGAACACCCACTTCAAGAACGTCAACATCGTGGCAACACGCTGCCCGTCGTCCGACGGTCTCGACATCGGCAACACGTCGAACAGTACGTTCGAAAATATGTTTATCCACTCCGGCGACGATGCAATTGCCATCAAAGGTGCGCAGTCGGGCGACCCGGCACAGACTATGCCTAACAAGAATCTTCGATTCCGTTACATCCAAACGTGGAACGACTGTAACAACGGTCTCGGCTTGGGTGCCGAAACCAACTGCTACTACTCCGACATCCGCTTCGACGACTGCTATGTGCTCTTCAACTACGACGATGGATGGAATCACAACAAGCTCAGCGAGCGCGGCGCAATGAACATTTGCTCGCTCAACAGTACATATTTCGACAACATTACGTTCGAAGACATCTACGTCTACCGCACCGAGCGACTCATCGGTATGTGCTTTATCGACGACTTCTATTTCGGCTCAATCAAGGGCGATATGTCGGGCGCGGGCGCAATTACCAACATCAAGTTTAAGAACATTTTCAGCCCATACAGAGCGGATTCGTCGGTTGCCAACAACATGAACTATGCCGCTTGGACATCCAGCCCGGTTAAGCCGATTCACGACATCCTCTTCTGGAACCTCGCCATCGAAGGCAATCAGATTTTGGACTATACCACCGGTTACAACACCTATACATCTCAGGTGTGGAACCTCTTCTATGCCGGCGAGCAAATGCCGTGGATAAACACGTCGACCGGCTCGGTATCGATGTCGACCGAAGCGCCGAAGAAAGTAACTTCGCAGGTGAAAATCACCGGCGGAGACCTCTACGGCAACATCTCGTTGAAGCTCGAAGGCGCTGACGCCGGTTTGTTCTCTATCGACAGAACTACTATCGAGCGCAAGGCGGGCGAAACCGCAGTGACCATTACCTACGCGCCGACCGCAGAGGGTACGCACACGGCAAATCTCGTGGTTTCGGCGCCTGATATGGCAGCAAAAACAATTACCATCAACGGTACGGCTTCGGCACCTGCCGCCCTCGACGACAATGTGCTCACGATGGCTGAAATGTGGAACTATTCGGCGAATACTACGCTTGCCGATTGGATGGACTTCTCGGCGAAACCCGTACGCTCGATTGCCAACCTCGGCGACCGCCTCTACGTGCTGCAAACAACGAACTACAGTGCGCCCGAAGTGGTTATCCTCAATGCTTACGACGGAACGCAAATCGGAACGCTTCCCGTCGACGGCATTTCGGGCGGTGCATACTATCTTTCGAGCCTGATGGCGTTCGACGGCAAGTTGATTGGTACGAACGCTTGCGATGCATCGCATACGTTCAAAGTATATTGCTGGGATTCCGACACTACCGCACCTACCGTATTGGTTCAAGACGCTACGCACGATTCCGAGAAGATGGGTGCTCAAGTCAACGCCTACGGCACATGGGCAGACGGTAAGATTCTTGTGACCAACAACGGAACAAGTAAAGTGTTTGTCTATACAATCTCGAACGGCACAATCAGCTCGACGCCGACAGTCATCAACCTCAAAGACAGCGACGGCAATGCGTTCGCCGGCGGCGACGGTCGCGGCTCGGCAGGTATCATCATGAATGCCGATGGCACGTTCTGGCTCGACGGCTATTCGCAACTTCCCACGCTCTTCAGCGCCGACGGCGTTGCGCAAAAGACGATGAACGCGGCTGTGCTCGGCAACAACAACGGCGGAACGTCGATGGCGCTCATCAACTACGGCACGCGCAAATATCTTGCAGCAACGTCTTATCTGAGCAGTAACATCAACGGCGGTTTCGTGCTTGCCGATGTTACCGACGGAATTGCCGAAGCCACTGCCAACCGATTCTTCTATCCGTCGGCAGGTCTCGGTCCGGCAGGAAATGCTCAACGCATCAGCACCGTTGTCGGAAAGGCTACCGACGACTATAAATTCCACGTATGGGTGAGCGTTCAAGGACAAGGCGTGGCATATTATTGCTACGACGGTGCGCGCACCAATGCCGTGCAGATGTTCGACAACGATGCCGTTCAGCTGGTTTACGCCGGTGGCGTTATCTCGGTAGAAGGTGCCGACAGCGCCGTTTTGACAGTCTACAACACAGCCGGCTCGATAGTAGCGTCGACGGCTTCGACCTCGATGTCGACCACCGCATTGCTGCCCGGCGTTTATATCGTCAAGGCAGTTGCCGACAAGGGTAACGTCGTTACCAAGAAGATTGTAGTCAAGTAATCACTGTCCGCCGCACGACGGCTCAAGACATCGAGTAACGAAATTGTTTCAAAGAAAAAGTTTGAAAATTAGAAAATAGAAGAAACTTGGTACCCCTGCCGTGTAGAAGATACGGCAGGGGTAGCTGTGCCGGAGGTACAGCGGTTGTGGGTAACACCGGACTTAACCACGGAGAGGCTGAGCGTGAGGTTTACCACAACCGGCGCGTCTCCGACGCTCACATGAGGGTGTATCAAAAATAAATTTTTTGGTGCACCCTTTCTATATATCGCTATA
>JBJEDP010000260.1:0-3689 GCA_051872175.1 Candidatus Limisoma sp. | reverse complement strand
TCTGAAAATTTTGTGATTTTTGTCGAATTTACCGCCGACGGCATTCGAGCCGCGCAAGTCTTGAATCGACGCGAAATAGACGTAGCGCAGCGTTTCGGCTTTCGCGCCGGCTTCGAGCGAGTCGAACGATTCGCCGCATTTTTTCGAGCCGTAGCGGAAGTCCGGGCGGTCGTAGAAAATCTTTTGGAAATCTTCGTACCAGCCATCGACGAGAATCGGGCGATGCGTAAGAATCAGCGTGCGGCGGAAGTTCATCTCCTTGACCACCTGCAGCGCGGAGACGGTCTTGCCGAAACGCATCTTGGCATTCCACAGCATCTGGTTGCCCTTCTTGAATTTCTTAACGGTTTTGTCGATTGCTTCGCGCTGCTCGGGGCGGAACGCGATGGGATTTTTGTCGTTGGAAATCTCCGTAGTGGTCAGCGACGAGCGCCCCTCTTTGACCGCCTTGATGGCGTTGACAACGGTCGGCAGGTCGGTCTCAAACCATTCGGTGCCGCGATTTGCCGACTCGCGACGACGAATGCCACTGCGCAGGAGCACTTGGTGTACCTCTTTGTCGTTGAACGACCTGAACATTTTGTCTCGGGCGTAGAGCGTAATCTCGGTGTAGAGCAGTTCGTAGTCGATGCCGGCAGTGCGCGTATATTGGTCGATTCGACTTTTTGCCGCGCTATTGAGAGCGTTCGAATTGGGCGCAAGGTCTAAGTTTGTGCCGTCGGGCAAGGTTGCTTCGCCGATTTTCAAACAGCCGCTATGCGCTTCGTCGTTGATGCGAAACACATAGATTAATTTAGGTTTCAGAGCTGAATCGAATAACATAGCAATTATAGTAAAGATTTGGCAAAAGTTTCAATTTGCAGTTCTTTCGACTTCCTGCTCTTCCAGTCGCGGATTATGCAATACGTGCCGTTGTGCTTGTGTACGTTGCCTGTGCGGCAGCCCTCGCAAGGGCGAGCCACCTCCTCGTCGTCGCCGAAAATACTGCGTTCGACGAACGATTTTCCGCACGAGTCGGGCACGACGCAACGCAAGCCGTCCATTTGCCAGAGATTCCACGAAATGATGTAGGCAATGTATTTGACCGACCTGTCGAGCGGCGCTTTGCCGAACTTGAGGCGATAGTTTTCGATGAACGTGTAGAGGAGCGTTTCGCGGGCGATGAGCAGACTGTCGCCCTGCCATTCGTAGCCGTAAGTGCTTTGGTAAGCCTCTTGCGCGGCGTCGAGCCATTCGGAAGATGTGTGGCAGTTTTCGCTGACCACGCGGAGTTTGCGGTCGAGCAAGCCGATTCGGCGTTCGACGGGGATAAACTCACCGGACACCGTGTCGTAGCGCGAAGCCAGATAAGGCGCCTCGCCGCAGGTGATTTCCAGGCGCGTGTCGCGAACGTAGTCGCGCCAGGTTTTACCCTCGGGGAACGACACAGGCTCGGCGTTGACGGTCCACGACCGGTCGTCGTTTTCGGTGTTGAACACGCCCTCGCGGCCGAACCACGCGTTGTCGATAAGGTTGTTCTGCGCGTTGCAAATCCACGACGGCGTAAATACTTCCGCCTTGTCGCGCGAGCGCGAAATCTGCGTCAGGCGGTCTTTGCAGGTGCGGGGTTGGACGACAGAGCCGTAGCGTCCCGTGATGTTTTCCGGCAGGATTTGGTCGGCGTAGCGGAACCCGTCGCCGAGGTGTTCATAGTCGGACGTAGCCCAGAAGATGTTCCAATCCACGCTCTTTAAACGGCTCATAGTGTGGTCTTTAAGCAGCGTGGCGAGTAGTTCCGGCGACCGCTGACGGATGTCGTCCTCAAGTATGTCGATTCGATTTGTGTCCATGCATATTCGTCTAATAGTTGCGAAGATACGAAAAATAATTCATTAACAGTTGCGAAAAGGGAAGAAAAGAGTGGAGGGTACAGGGTATAGGGTATAGGGTATAGGGTATAGGGTATAGGGTATAGGGTATAGGGTGGTGAGAGGTAAGAGGTAAGAGTGGGACTAATGGGACGGATGGGAGGTCGGTGGTGAAATAACAAAAAAGAGGCTTGCGCCTCTTTTTTGTGGATGGTTTGTGAAAAAATTTCTACTTGGTAACTCTTTCGAGCCATTTGAGCATGCTGAGCATGACTGCCATGGAGAGGAGGCAGAATGCGGCGAATACTGCCCATGTCATCCACTGCGCGGGGAGGCTGTTGAGCATCGTTACACCCAAAGCAATGAAGAGGTTGCCGATGGCTGTGGCTGTGAGCCAGAGTCCTTGGCAGATGCCTTGGAGGTGCTTGGGAGCGACCTTTGAAACGAATGCCAAGCCGAGCGGTGAGATGAAGAGTTCGGCAACGGTGAGGAAGAAGTAGGTGATGATGAGTACTTCGGGTCCCGACTTGAGCGACATCTTAACTGCTTCGGTCAAGCCTTTGAATTCTTCGCCGGAGGGATAGTTGTTGACAACGGCGATGATGCAAAGGAAGATGTATGCCAAAGCTGTGATAAACATACCGAGGGCGATTTTCTTAGGCGTTGAGAAGTCTTTGCCGCGGCTGCGCAAAGCACCGAAGATGAGCATGATAATCGGTGTTAGTACGATGACGAAGAATGGGTTGATGCACTGCCAGATTTCGGGGGCGATGGTGTCGGTTGTTACGAAGTCGCGAGCGAAAACCGAGAGCGATTGGCCGTTTTGGTGGAAAGAGAACCAGAAGAAAACAGCGACGCCGAGCACAGCGAAGAGTGCGTAGATGCGTTGGCGGATTTCTTTAGCGTTTTCGGCGGATTCTTCATTCGTTATGTTTGCTTTTTTCTCTTTCTTAGCGGGATTTGGCAGGCGTTTGAGCACAGCGACGAAGATGAAGAAGGAGATGAGCATAGCCACAACGGAAGCGATGAACGAAAGGTGTACGCCGGTGTTGAAAGTTTCGAGATATTGCGAGCAGAAGTTAGCGTCGACAACGCCGGTATGTCCGACGTTAGCAGCCAATTCGTTAAGGTTGGCGACGTCGCCTTCTGTCATAGTCGAGCCGTCGAGCATTTTGTGGCAAAGACGCGGAAGGTCGGCGTTGTAGGCGAAGTTGTGCGCCTTGAGCCAGAACGAGCGGAGCAGCGGAGCGACGAATGGAGCGATAACGCCGCCGATGTTGATAAATACGTAGAATATTTGGAAACCGGCGTCGCGTTTCGACTTAGCGCGTGCGAGTTCTTCGGGACCTTTAGCGGCAGCTTGTGCCTCGAAGTCGTCGTACATCTGACCGACGATAGCTTGGAGGTTGCCCTTGAAGAGTCCGTTGCCGGCAGCGATGAGCAAGAGGGCAAAGCAAGTGAAGACGAGGACCCACGACATGCCGGTAGTTTCGGAGAATACGGGAATCGAGAGGAGTCCGTAGCCGAGCGCCATAACGAGCAGACCGGAGATGATTGTAGCCTTATATTTTTGCGTACGGTCGGCAATTATACCGCCGGGGAGACTGAGTACGTAAATCAAGAAATAGAACACTGCGTAAATCCATCCGGCAGCGTCGTCGCTGATGCCGAATTTAGAGCAGAGGAATAGAAGCAGCACGGCGTTCATGATGTAGTAGCCGAAGCGTTCGCCCATGTTGGCAAGTGCAGCAGGGATAAGCCCTTTAGGGTGCTCTTTGACGACTTTCACGACATAGAAGACCAACAAAGGCACAACCACGATGAGAATGGCATACAGAATCG
>JBJEDP010000259.1:0-3696 GCA_051872175.1 Candidatus Limisoma sp. | reverse complement strand
AAAAGCAATATTTTGGCGCAAATGCGACTCTAATTCGTGATTAATGACTATCTTCGCAGAAAATTTCAGGAAACAATGAAACCGCGCATATTTTTGTCGTACGTCCACATGGGTGGCAGCGAACGCGAGTGGGTAGAAGATGCGTTTCGGAGCGAGTGGATAGTTCCGCTTGGTCCGAACGTAGACGAGTTTGAGCGTCGGTTGGAGTCGTATCTCGGTGCAAGCCATGTAGTGGCGTTGAGCGCAGGTACGGCGGCAATCCATCTGGGGCTTGTCGGTGCCGGAGTCGGCGTCGGCGACGAAGTCGTTTGTCAATCGTTTACCTTTGCAGCGAGCGCAAATCCTATTATGTATCAAGGCGCGCAGCCGATTTTCGTCGACAGCGAGCCCGACACTTGGAATATGTCGCCCGAATTTTTGGTTCGTGCCATCGAAGACCGTTATCGCATTACCGGAAAATATCCTAAAGCCATCATACCGGTTCATCTCTACGGAATGCCGGCGAAGATTGACGAAATCACCGCCATTGCCGAACGCTATGGCATCGCGGTGGTCGAAGACGCTGCAGAAGCATTGGGCTCGGAGTTGAACGGGCGCAAGTGCGGACTCTTCGGCGAATACGGCTGCTTGAGTTTTAACGGAAACAAAATAATAACGACTTCCGGCGGCGGCGCGCTGATTTGCCGAACTGCCGAAGAAGCCGAACGTACAAAATTCTACGCAACGCAGGCTCGCGAGAATCGACCGTACTACTACCATAACGTGATAGGCTATAACTACCGATTGAGCAACGTCTGCGCCGGAATCGGGTGCGGACAGATGGACGTGCTCGCCGACCACGTTGAGCGTCGCCGCCACAACCACGCATTTTATACCGAGGCGCTGAAGGATATTCCCGGCGTACGGGTGCAGCAGAACGTGCAACCCGGTAGCGATAGCAACTTCTGGCTGTCGACAATCGTGATTGACCCGGCAACCGGAAAAGAACCCGAAGCATTGCGCCAATGGATGGCGGCAGAAAATATTGAAACACGTCGCCTGTGGCGTCCGATGCACATGCAGCCCGTATACGCACAAGCGCCTTACTATGGCGAAGACGTGTGTGAGCGTATTTTCGACCGAGGATTGTGTTTGCCGAGCGGCTCCAACTTGACCGACGACGACCTTGCACGGGTTGTCGAGGCGTTGACTAACTTCTTCAAGCAGTAGGCAATGAACGCGGTGGTGGCTTTCGACCTGGATGATACGCTGTATCCGGAGTATGATTTTGTCGTGTCGGGCTACCGCGCCGTAGCAGAGTTGTTGCCGAAGCACGACCGTCAACGCGCCGTCGAGGTGATGTTGCAGGCTTATGACGACGGCGTCAATCCGTTCGACGCACTCGTTGCCGCCACGCGTTGCACGGTGCCGATTGCCGATATGGTTGCCGCCTATCGTTATCATAAGCCGACTCTTCGGCTTGAGCCGACCGTGCGCCAAGCGTTGCAGCGGCTCGCGGATGCCGGAGTGGGGCTTGCCCTGATTACCGACGGCAGAACGACAACGCAGCGCAACAAGATAGAATCGCTCGGGCTTGACGAATTTTTCGGCAGTCAAGTCTACATCTCGGAAGCCGAAGGTGTCGACAAGACGTCTGCGCAGAGTTTCGAACGCGTAATGGCGACGTTACCCGCCGAGCGATATGCCTACGTGGGCGACAATCCGGCGAAAGACTTTGCGGCGCCGAATCGTCTCGGCTGGCTGACCGTCTGTCTGCGTGGCACCGACCGAAACGTGCATCCGCAAGACATCGAGGTCGGCGAACAGTTTCGCCCGAAAGCCACCGTCGACCGAATTGCCGACGTGTGCGACTTAATTTTGAAATAGTAAAAACTACAATATATGGAAAATAAGAAAGTAGCCTTAATAACAGGCATAACAGGACAAGACGGCTCGTTTCTTGCAGAATTTTTGCTCGAGAAAGGCTATGAGGTTCACGGCATCATCCGCCGCAGTTCCTCGTTCAACACAGGTCGCATCGAGCACCTCTACTTCGACGAATGGGTGCGCGATATGCAGCGCAAGCGTCTTGTCAATCTCCACTACGGAGATATGACCGATTCGAGTTCGTTGATACGAATCATTCGCGAAATACGCCCGAGCGAGATTTACAATCTTGCCGCACAAAGCCACGTCAAAGTGTCGTTCGAAGTGCCGGAATATACTGCCGATGCCGACGCTATCGGCACGCTTCGATTGCTGGAGGCTGTTCGTATGCTCGGCATGGAGAAATCGACGCGCATCTATCAAGCCAGCACCTCCGAACTCTTCGGAAAAGTGCAAGAAGTGCCGCAACGCGAAACCACGCCGTTCTATCCGCGCAGCCCCTATGCTTGCGCCAAACTTTATGGCTTCTGGATTACCAAAAACTACCGCGAAAGTTACGGCATGTATGCCGTTAACGGTATCTTGTTTAACCACGAAAGCGAGCGCCGCGGCGAAACTTTCGTAACGCGCAAAATCACCCTTGCAGCCGCTCGTATCGTCAACGGACTGCAAGACAAACTCTATCTCGGCAACCTTAACGCACGCCGCGACTGGGGGTACGCTCGCGACTACGTTGAATGTATGTGGCTCATCATGCAACAACCCGAGCCCGACGATTTCGTCATTGCTACCGGCGAATATCACTCCGTGCGCGAATTCACCGAAATGTCGTTCCGCCGCGCAGGCATCGAATTGCGCTGGGAAGGCGAAGGCGTCGACGAGAAGGGTATCGACGTTGCTACCGGACGTGTGCTCGTCGAAGTCGACCCGAAATATTTCCGTCCTTGCGAGGTCGAGCAACTCCTCGGCGACCCGACCAAGGCGAAAACTCAACTTGGCTGGAATCCGCGTTCGACGTCGTTCGAGCAACTCGTCAATATCATGACCGACCACGATGTCGAAATGATTAGAAACCGTCAACACGACCTCGACAAAATGATTTAGCGATATGGAGAAAAATGCTAAAATATATGTGGCGGGACATCGCGGTCTCGTCGGTTCCGCCATTTGGAAGAACCTCCAAAGCAAAGGCTATACCAATCTGGTAGGGCGCACTCACGCCGAACTCGACCTGCTCGACGGCGCTGCCGTTAAAGCGTTTTTCGACGCCGAGCAACCCGAATATGTCGTGCTTGCCGCTGCTTTTGTGGGCGGTATTATGGCAAACAGCGTCTATCGCGCCGACTTCATCTACCGTAACTTGCAAATCCAGCAAAACGTCATCGGCGAGAGTTTCCGCCACGGCGTGAAGAAACTGCTCTTTCTCGGCAGCACGTGCATCTATCCGCGCGAGGCACCGCAGCCGATTCCCGAATCGGCATTGCTCACCTCGCCGCTCGAATACACCAACGAGCCGTACGCCATTGCGAAAATCGCCGGATTGAAGATGTGCGAGAGTTTCAACCTTCAATACGGCACAAACTATATCGCCGTAATGCCGACCAACCTCTACGGACCGAACGACAATTTCGACCTCGTCAGCAGTCACGTCTTGCCGGCAATGATTCGCAAGATGCACCTCGCTCGACTCCTTAACGAAGGCGATTGGGACGGACTGCGCCGCGACCTTGACCGACGCCCGGTCGGCGACGTCGACGGCTCGGCTTCGCAGCAAGTGATTATCGATACGCTCGCCGGCTACGGCATTTCGCCCGATGCGCTCAGCCTGTG
>JBJEDP010000258.1:0-19906 GCA_051872175.1 Candidatus Limisoma sp. | reverse complement strand
TTTCCTTCTCGCGAGGTAGATACACCGGCTAAGCAGTCGGCAACGCAGCGGCAAGTCGAGCGAATACAGACGTATCGCAACACAGCGGAGCAGACCGCCAAGTCGGTCGGCGAAGAGCGAGTATCGGCGGAGAAAGCCAAACAGTCGTTAGGCGAGTCGTCATTGGAATTCCGTGACCCCGGCGAACAATCGGCAAAGATTGAAACACCGGAAGATATCTTCGACGGCGAAATTGTGCTTTACGGCAGGCGGTGCATCAGGTAGTCGCCGCGGTCGAAGACACTGCTCTTGCCCGGTATGAACGTGAAACCATACTGCTCGTAGAGATAAATGGCGGCATGACATAGTTTATTCGTAATGATATAGATGCGCCCTTTATTCTCTGCATCACACCGGGCTACCGCAGCAGCTATAAGTTTGCGCCCTATCCCGCGTCCTCTCAACGTAATGTCGGTGGTAAATTTTGCAAGTTCATAATCATATCCCGGCATTTCGGTCGGTATCAACGCTATTGTCCCGACAACTTTGCCGTCGATTGTCGCAAGCAGTATAAACCCACCTTCCACTCCATCTGCAAATTGTTGCATTTCCTCAATGTCGCGTTGTTCGAGGGTCCAATGCTCGCTAATCCACGCTTTGTTGAGCCGACAGAAGTCGGCATGGTCGCGAGGCGTGTAGTCGCGCACGATTACTTCTGCCTGAAGATTTATGCGGTTGCCGTCATTTGCATTCATGAAAAGGTACGCTCAAGGTCGCCGTAGACGATTTGATTCATAAAATAATAGACTTGTTTGCGCCACCACTGCCAGTCGTGATCGACATCGAATCCCCAATAGTCGCACCAGTGCGGCACACGGTTTGCCGAAAGCAGGGCGTCGATTTTGCGTGTGTCGGCAAGCAACTCGTCTTCCCAGCGGCCTTGCCCTACGCAGCAGATTATCCTGCGACTTCGGTATATGTCCCAATAGAAGTGGTCGTGTGGCATCCCGGCGAGGAAGTCGAGCGGAGAATTGTCGTAGACCAAGGAATCTTTATAGTTTCCAAAGAAATACTCGGCACCATAGAGTCCCGAGAGCGACAGTAGGGTGTCGAAGATATCGGGGCGGCGGAAGAAAAAGTTGGCTGCGTGGAAGCCGCCCATCGAGCAGCCTGTAACAATCAGAGTTTCGTCGCCGTTGCGCACTTCCGGGATAAGTTCGTCAATGATGTAATGATACCACCTTTCGTGTTGCTCGATGCGTCGGTGCGGGTCGCCGTTGACGTCGCTCCAGGTTTCGGGGTCGATACTGTCGACGCAGATAAGGCGAATTTTGCCGGTCTCGATAAATGGCGATAGCGTCGACACCATATCGAAGTTCTGATAGTCGTAAAATCTGCCGTCTTGCGAGGGGAACACGAGCACGGCATGGCCTTGCGTGCCGTAGGTCTTATATTCCATATCGCGATTGAGCGAACGGCTGTAATGCTTATAGTAGTGCGTAATCATTATGTTTCTGTTGTATGAAAGGGATAAACGTAATTTCGGTGTGAAGTTAGGCTTTTTCGTGGACGTATGCAATAAAGCGGTCTTTTTCTTCTGTGGTTTTCAAGCGAACCGTATACATCTGATTGCCCATAGCGCCTGACAGGATGTCGGGCATACGCTCGCACATCACCATGCAGCCGCCATACTGTTTGAGCACTTCCTCATGGCTGTGGCGATAGGTGTGGCAATCGCGCCGCGAGGCAAACACGCAGTAGTATTGCTCGTTCCACTGCCGTGAGAGCGCATTGTGGGCATCGTGTATGCTGAAACTTGCCAGTTTCGAACTATCGTATGCCACCATATCCGCCCATATCTTATATACGTCGGTCGAATGCGCATAGTTTATCATGTCGGGTGTATATCCTCCGGCAGGACGCATGTTTACCTCGAGTGCCACAAAGTCGCCGCGCTTGCCCAGGTCGCCTCGGTCGCTGTCGAGCCTAAAAAACTCCAAATGCACGAAACGACTGTTTACGGCGAATGCCTTAACCGTTTTTCGTCCCACCGAACGCAACTTCTCCGGAATATCTTTTGCCACGTAGTAGCTTAAATCGAGTTGCTTGTTGACGATGTCCATAATGCTCGGCGGCCACACCGTCATCGACTCAAACAACGGAACGCCGGCACTATTGATAATTGCGTCGTAAGAGCATATATCCCCCGTGATATATTCTTCTATGACATAACTTTTGGCATCCACTCGATTGAAAAATTGCAGCAGGCTGTCGTAGTCGTCAATCTTGAAAGTGCCGCCGGCACCGACTCCCACATCGGGTTTGGCAATGAGCGGATAGCCCACTCGATGCGCAAAATCGCTCACCGCGGCATATCCGTCCGAGCCCTTTACCTGACGTGCTGTCGCGATTCCACCGCTATGGTAGTATTTTTTCATCTCCGATTTTTCCTTTATCGAGCTTATTCGGTCAATACCGATTCCGGTGGTGATATTGAAATCCGTGCGCAACCGTGCGTCTTGCTCAAGCCAATATTCATTGTTGGATTCTATCCAATCGATTTTACCATATTTAAACGCCAAAAAAGCAACAGCTCGATACATTTGACTGTAGTCCTCCATATTTTCCACCCGATAATACTCGGTGAGCGAATCTCGAAGCTCCGGGCTCAGCGTATCGTAGGGCGTGTCGGCGATGCCAAGCACCGTCACACCGTTCTGCTTCAACCGATTGCAGAATTCCCAATAGGTATGTGGAAATTGGGGTGATATAAAAATGAAATTAACCGCCATAGTACTTCCTTTAAATGTTTTCTCTGCAAAATTATACTCGATTAGATAATAACACAACTCAAAGCATTGCAAATAGAAAATATTACTATTTCTATCGCTGTTTAAATTATTTTTTTCTACACAACCCACACCCATACTCGTTGCGTAGAATAATTTTCTAAGCGAGGTCTGCAGGTCTGCAGGGCATTTACACCGCCTAATCGCAGTTTTTTGTAAAAATCGCGGTTATAATCGCAAAAATTTGTACCTTTGAGCGCTCTTAATCGTGATTTTTTGTATGGCAGTGAAAGTTATCTCCGATTAAAAACTATTTCTTTTTTATGCCGATGCAAAATTTCGCGAATTTTTGTAAATTTGTAAAAATGGAAGAGATGGGGTAGTAACAATTTCGATATATTTGCTGCGTCGGTGGCGTTTTCGCTCGTGCTTGTGCTCTCGTTCGTAAAGATGCCGGGCGGCGAGTTGTGGAAGCCTTTTCGACGCATGAACAAGTTGCTGATTATGTACTACAGTGCAATGGGTGTGTCTAATGTTGTCACGGCAATGTGCGGCGTCAGCGACTCTAACGACCCGATTATGTCGGGGGCGATGCTGTTGGTGTCGATGTATCAAGCGATGCTCTTCACTGCCTCGTGCGTGGTTTTCGTTGCGCCTCATAAGATTAGCATCGGTTGGCTCGTTCAGAATGCTTTGGCGATTACACTTGTCGTCGGACTTGTGGTTGCAGGATTTGTTACCGGTGGAAGATATATCCAATTGGCGTTGTGGGGTTGTATTGCCATCTACATAGCACAGTTGATTTACTATTGCTTCTTGTTCAAGAGGTGCTACACGCGCAGTTTGCAAGTCTTGGAGGAAAACTTCGACGAGGATATGCGCGGCAGTCTTCGGCTTGTGAAGATTACCGACAAAAGTAATTTTCACAAACTTTTCCGCCAATATGTGGGCATGACTCCCCGCGAATATCAGCAAGCATATTTGCAAATCCATAAGCCGAAGAGCGAATAACCGACAATTTTTAACGTAGTAAAAACGTAGTAAAACGTGGTATTTCGATGTCGAACACGAAATACCACGAATTTTTTTATGTGTTAATTTGTTTTGTGATTTAAATCTGTAGACAGCAATACCGTATTTCTACAATCAGTTTAAATAAAAATATAAATATTTATGAACAAAATAAGATTTAAAAGCAACAGGTATGCAGCGATAGTTGCACTGTTGATTGCTATGTTTGCTCTGTCGCCGTTGGCAAAGGCACAAGAGCCGCAAGGCTACGCTGAAGAAATCGACGGCGTGCTCACGTTCTACTGGGACAGTGACCGCGATTCGCGCACAGGGAAGACTTACAACATTCCGGATCCAAATATAGGTCCCGCATGGAGGGGTACAGACACCGCACCTAACGAGAGTATTACCAAGGTGGTTTTCGACCCGTCGTTTATCAATTGTGAAATACAAGGCTGTTATAATTGGTTCTGTCTGTGCACAAAACTTACCACAATCGAAGGAATCGAATATCTAAACACTTCCAAAGCATGGACGATGGCATTTATGTTTGCCGACTGCAGCAGCCTGACATCGCTCGAGTTTCCGAATTTTACCACCGGTAGTGTAACTAATATGGAGGGGCTGTTCAAAGGATGCTCGTCGCTTAAATCTGTCGACATCTCGAACCTTGACTTCACAAAGGCAGAGTATATAAACAGTATGTTTGAAGGTTGCAGCAGCCTTACCACACTCGACCTCTCGAAATTTGACTTCTCAGCGGCAAGATATGCAAACAATCTGTTTAACGGCTGCAGTAGCCTGACTACTCTCAAGTTGCCGAAAATTAATTTTTTATACCAGATGAGCAATATGTTTGCCGGTTGCAGCAGTCTCAAATCGCTCGACGTTTCTAATTTCGATACATCAAATGTTACAGATATGTATTATATGTTCAACATGTGCAATGCTCTCACCGCGCTCGATTTGTCCAATTTCGATACATCTAAGGTGACCAATATGGATGATATGTTCTCTAACTGTAGGAATCTAACTTCGCTTGACGTTTCCAATTTCAATACCTCAAATGTTACAGATATGAAGTATATGTTTAATGGTTGTTATTCGCTTGCCACACTCGACTTGTCAAGTTTCGATACTTCGAATGTGACCTTTATGAATAGTATGTTCAGAAATTGTTCGGCACTCACATCGCTTGACTTGTCTAATTTCAACACAGAAAAAGTGACTGAAATGAATTGGATGTTCGCTCAATGCTATTCTCTTACTACGCTGAATCTCGTGTATTTCTCACCACTAAGCAACACCAATTTTACCAAAACGTTCTATGATTGCAATAATCTTGAGACAATCTATTGTAACTATAAATGGTATTCAACAGTTGGTTCAGAAGATATGTTTTACGGGTGTACTTCGCTTAAGGGGGACGTTGAATTTGACCCGACAAAAATTTACGCATCTATGGCAACTCCCTATGGAGGTTACTTCACATACTACAACGGCTCGGTTACTGAGATTAGCAGCGACGCCGATGCTCCAGTTGAGGTCTACAACCTCTATGGCGTAAAAGTAGCCGATACGACGAGCCGCCTTACTCCGGGCATCTACATTGTCCGCCAAGGCAAAACCGTCAAAAAAATCGCCGTAAAATAGCGGTTTCTCCGTAAGTATACGACGACCAGCCTGCATTATTCATACTGTTCCGTTACGAAAGGGCTAACCGGCGATGCATTAGCGTGAGCACAGCGATGACGATGCAGAATGTAGTAAATCCTACTTTTAAAGAGGAAGAGCGAGCATTGCGCTAAGGTGTTGGCAGTTAGTCCTTGCAGTAGGAAAAGTATGAATAATGCAGGCTTGATTCCAAAAGTAGTGTGCAGATACTTTTGGAATCTTTTTTTGTGAGTGAATGAGTAAGAGTGGAGAGGTAAGAGGTGAGAGGTGAGAGTGGATGGATGAACAAAAGAATGGAGAGTGAGGATGTCTCCCCGCTCTCCACACTTACCTCTTAGCTATAATCATTATTCGCAGCGCAAGCTGCCGACTAACCTTATAACCTCTTAACCTTTTAACCGCGCCGAAGGCGTCTCTTACCTAAAATCACATCAATTTTTCCAAATCTTTGGTGTTTTCGCGGACTTGTTCGTCGGTCACTTGATAGTTTGCAAGGTCGCCGGCGAAGTAGCGGTCGTACGAAGCCATATCGATAAGGCCGTGTCCGGAGAGGTTGAAAAGAATCACCTTGCTTTCGCCGGACTCGCGGAGGCGTTTTGCTTCGCGGATAGCGGCAGCGATGGCGTGCGACGACTCGGGCGCCGGGATGATGCCTTCAGCCTGAGCGAAGAGCGTTGCTGCGGCAAACGTCTCGAGTTGCGGAATGTCGACAGCCTCCATAAGTTTGTCTTCGATGAGTTGGCTGACGATGGCTCCGGCACCGTGATAGCGAAGACCGCCGGCGTGGATGTTGGCAGGTGCAAAGTTATGACCCAGCGTGCACATCGGGATGAGCGGCGTATAGCCTGCCTCGTCGCCGAAGTCGTATTGGAAGACGCCGCGCGTAAGTTTCGGGCACGATTCCGGCTCGGCTGCGATAAAGCGCGTGTTGCGGTCGCCGTTGAAGTTATGACGCATAAACGGGAACGAGATGCCCGAGAAGTTACTACCGCCGCCGAAGCAACCGATAACGATGTCGGGATATTCGCCTGCCATCTCCATTTGTTTTTCAGCCTCGAGACCGATAACCGTTTGGTGGAGCGACACGTGGTTGAGCACCGAGCCAAGGGCATACTTGCAGTGAGGTGTCGAGGTGGCAAGTTCGACGGCTTCGGAGATTGCCGTACCGAGCGAACCTTGGTAGTTGGGATTGTCGGTGATTATTTTGCGACCGGCTTTAGTCGACATACTCGGCGAGGCAATCACTTCGGCGCCGTAGGTTTGCATAATCGAGCGGCGATACGGCTTCTGGTTGTACGATACCTTTACCATATAGACAGCGAGCGCCAAGCCGAAATGCTTAGCCGCCAACGAAAGGGCAGCACCCCACTGACCGGCACCGGTTTCGGTGGTAATGTTTGTTGTGCCTTCCTGCTTGCAGTAATAGGCTTGCGGGATTGCCGAGTTAAGTTTATGCGAGCCGACGGGGCTTACGCTTTCGTTCTTGAAGTAGATGTGTGCCGGCGTGTCGAGCGCGCGTTCCAGTCCGCGAGCGCGAACCAGCGGCGTCGGGCGCCAAATCTTGTACATCTCGCGCACCTCTTCCGGAATTTCTATCCAGCGGTCGGTGGTGTTGAGCTCTTGACGCGCCGCTTCTTCCGAGAAAATCGGATAAAGGTCTTCGGCTTTCAACGGCTGTTTCGTGCCCGGATGGAGCATTGGCCGCGGCTTGGTCGGCATGTCGGTTATTACGTTATACCATGCTTCGGGTATTTCTTTCTCGTTTAATAAATATTTTTTCGACTCGTTTGACATAAATATGTAATAATTTTGAAATTTATTCGCAAATATACGCATTGAAAATACATAATCAAAATTATTTTTCTAAAAAATGCGAAGGCGGACTCGAAGCCCGCCTTATTTATTACTCTCAATGTTTCTCAACAAAAGAGCGCACTAATAGTGAATGGTGAGGTAAAGATAAAGCAAAATAATCGAAAAAGCAAAAAAAACGCAAAGGAAAAGCATTTAACGAATTTTGAGGCGCTGTCGGGGCGTTAGTCGGAGAATTTTGAGTACTTTTGTAATTTGAATACAGCAGAACATGGAAGCAGGACTATATCTTATACCGGTAAACTTGTCGGACGGCGATTTGGAGGACGTATTGCCGCGCCGCAATTTCGACGTTGTGCGCTCAATTCGCCATTTCATCGTAGAGAACGAGCGTACGGCTCGACGTTTTCTCAAGAAGTGCGACAAAGCAATCGACATCGACAGCCTGACATTCTATCCGCTCAACGAGCACACGCGCCCGGAAGAGACGGTGCACTATCTCGATGCGTTGGTGCAAGGCGAGCCGATGGGAGTGATTTCGGAGGCGGGATGCCCTGCCGTTGCCGACCCGGGAGCCGACGTGGTTGCAATGGCGCAGCGACGCGGCTTTAAGGTAGTGCCGCTGGTCGGTCCGTCGAGCATACTGCTGTCGCTGATGGCATCGGGATTCAACGGGCAGTCGTTTGCTTTCCAAGGCTATCTGCCCATCGACGGCGCGGCGCGAGTGCGCAAGTTCCGCGAGATGGAGCGCGCCATCGACGGCGGTCAGACCCAGATATTCATCGAAACGCCCTACCGCAACAACCGACTAATCGGCGAATTGGCAAAGGCGTTGCGACGCGACCTGCGCTTGTGCGTGGCTTACGACATCACGGGCGCCGACGAATGGATTGCTACGCGCACAATTGCCGAATGGGAGAAAACTCAACCGACCCTCGCTAAAAAACCTGCTATATTCTTATTATATAAGTAAAGATGAGCAAGAAAAACAAATACGACCGATACCAATACAGTCTGTTCGACGACGAAGAACTTGGCACACCGACGACGCTCAGTGGCGGACGCGACATGCGCTCGCAAGCGACTACGTCGGAAATCAATGCGCCGATAGTCGACCTTCACCGCACCGCGACGCTGCACTTCATCAGCTTCGGCAGCGGCAGTTCGGGCAACTGCTCCTATCTGGGCAGCGCCGACCAAGGCATACTCGTCGATGCCGGAATCGATCCGAAACTCGTTGTCGACACGCTGAAATACAACAACATACCGACGTCGGCGGTCAAGGGCATCTTCCTCACCCACGACCACGGCGACCATGTGCGCCACGTCTACACGCTCACCAGAATGCTGCGAACCACCATCTACTGCACGCCGCGAGTGCTTTCGGGCATCTTGCGCAAGCACAGCATTTCTCGTCGCGTGAAAGACTATCACAAGCCGATTTACAAGGAAATCCCCGTCAAACTCGCCGGACTCGAAATCACCGCTTTCGACGTGCCGCACGACGGCTCGTGCAATTCGGGCTACAACATCACTATTGGCGACGCCAACTTCGTGATTGCCACCGACATGGGCGAAATCGTCTCGGGTGCACAACGATATATGGACGAAGCCGACTACCTGATGATTGAGAGCAACTACGACGAAAAAATGCTCCAAAACGGAACTTATGCCGACTTCTTAAAGCATCGCATAATGTCCGACCACGGCCACCTCGACAACGTCGACGCGGCAAAATTCCTGGCAGAGCATGCCGGCGGACGTCTCAAATACGCCTTCTTGTGCCACCTGAGCAAGGACAATAATACTCCCGAAATCGCGCTCAACTGCTCGAAAAGCGCCATCGAAGCCGCAGGACATACCGTCGGCGACGGCTCGGAAACTCTCACCGAAGCCGCTAAAGACGTGCAACTCATCGCATTGCCTCGCTTCGAAGCAACACGTTGCTACAAGTTTATCGTCAACGCCGGGAACGGCAAATAGCCGACAAAATGCGCTGCGTTTTTAAGAATTTAAAATAATTTCGACCAAATTGCTTGTATTTCGAAATTAATTCTTACCTTTGTGCAAAGTTTTGTAAGAGATTATGATTTTTAATCTACATATCCATCATCATTGCCACCTTATCAGATAGGGTTGCGTCATGGTGTGTATATGTTAACAATCAACGCCGGCAACCTTGAGCCAAAACTAAACAGGCTCTGCGTTGCAGGCGATTTTTTTTGAATATTAACGAAAAAACGAAAAGATATGTTGAGAATTGCAGTTCAATCGAAAGGTCGATTGTATGACGAAACAATGGAATTACTCGGCGAAGCCGGGATAAAACTAACCACGGTAAAGCGTTCGCTGCTCGTGCCGTCGAAAAACTTCCCCGTCGAAGTGCTCTTTTTGCGCGACGACGACATCCCCGACACGGTAGCCACAGGCACAGCCGACATCGGCATCGTGGGGCTTAACGAAGTGCTCGAAAAAAATCGCAAGGTGAACATCGTGCGCAACCTCGGCTTCAGCAAGTGCCGCCTGTCGCTCGCCGTGCCCAATGCCGCCAACTACACGGGTCTCGAATGGTTTAACGGCAAAAAAGTTGCAACGTCGTATCCGGTGATTTTGCGCAAATTTTTCGCATCGAAAGGCATCGCCGCCGACCTTCACGAAATCAGCGGCTCGGTGGAAGTAGCCCCGGGAATCGGCTTGGCTGACGCTATTTTCGACATCGTCTCGTCGGGCAGCACGCTGATTAGCAACAACTTGTCGGAAGTAGAGAAAGTTATCGACTCTGAGGCGGTGATGATTGGCGGACAGCCGTTGACCGACGAAAAGAAAGAGATTCTCGACGAACTGCTCTTCCGCATCGAGGCTGTTAAAGCCGCTGCCGACAAGAAATACATCTTGATGAACGTGCCCAAAGACCGTCTCGACACGGTGCTCGAAATCCTGCCGGGCATCAAGAGTCCGACGGTTTTGCCACTTGCCGACGCCGATTGGTGTTCGGTACACACCGTGCTCGACGAAAAAAGTTTCTGGAAAATCATCAATCGACTCAAAGCAGCCGGTGCTGAAGGTATTTTGGCACTCGACATCGAAAAAATGGTATTATGAACATCAGCGACGTTCTGAAAATCTACTATAATCCGGGAGCCGACGAGCAACAAATGCTCTGCCGACGCGGCATTGCCAACGTCGACGCCGTGCGCGCCGCTGTCGAAGACATCGTAAGCTGCGTGCGCAACGAGGGCGACGACGCTCTGCGCGACTTCGCACAACGCTTTGACGGTGCGTCGCTTACCGATTTGAAGGTTAGCCAAGAAGAAATCGACGCCGCCGAACTTGCCGTCGACTCAACGCTCAAGCAAGCGCTGCAAACGGCTTACGACAACATTTACGCCTTTCACGCAGCGCAACGAATGCAGCCCGTCAGCGTAGAGACGATGCCGGGCGTGGTCTGCAGTCAGCGCGCCGTGCCAATCAGTCGCGTCGGGCTATATATCCCCGGCGGCAATGCACCGCTCTTTTCGACGGTGTTGATGCTTGCCATTCCGGCAAAAATCGCCGGATGCCAAAGCATCGTGATGTGCACGCCGTGCGACCGCTCCGGACGCGTAAATCCGGCAATACTCTACGCCGCTCGACTGGCAGGAGTGACCGAAATCTATAAGGTAGGCGGAGCACAAGCCGTTGCCGCGATGGCGTTTGGCACGCAGTCGGTACCGCGCTGCTATAAGATTTTCGGTCCGGGCAACCGCTTCGTGGTGTTCGCCAAGATGCTCGTTGCGCAGATGGGCGTTGCCATCGATATGCCCGCCGGACCGTCGGAAGTGCTCATCGTGGCAGACGGCACGGCAAATCCTACGTTCGTCGCAGCCGACTTCCTTTCGCAAGCCGAACACGGCCCCGACAGCCAGTCAATCCTCGTCACCACAAGTGCGGAGTTGGCTCGTGCGGTTGCCGACGAATGCGGCCGACTGACAGAAACGCTACCGAGTCGCGAAATGATATTGAAATCGCTGGCGCACAGCCGTTTGATAGTGGTCGACAGCGACGAAGCAATGATGGATTTCGCCAACCTTTACGCGCCGGAGCACTTAATCATCAACCACGCGCGCGCCGAGCAACTCGCCGAAGCGGTCGTCAATGCCGGAAGCGTATTCCTTGGACCTTACGCCTGTGAGAGCGCCGGCGACTACGCATCGGGCACCAACCACACCCTGCCGACTGCCGCGTGCGCCACGGCTTTCAGCGGCGTAAACCTCGACAGTTTCGTCAAAAAAATCACGTTCCAAACGATTTCCGCCGACGGCATAGCCACACTCGGTCCGACCATCGAGACAATGGCTAACGGCGAAAGCCTCTCGGCACACGCCCTCGCCGCAACCGTGCGCATCGACTTCGTTAACAAATCTCGAAAACAATGAAACCTCTCAAAGAATTAGTCCGACCGAACATATGGAATCTGGTGCCTTACAGTTGCGCTCGCGACGAATTTCAAGGCACGGCAAGCGTGTGGCTCGATGCCAATGAATCGCCCTACAATGCGCCCTACAACCGCTATCCCGACCCGCTGCAACGCGAGGTCAAAGCGCGACTGGCGGCGCTGCGCGGCGTCGATGCCGACCGAATCTTCTTCGGCGTGGGCAGCGACGAATGCATCGACACGGTCTACCGCGTGTTCTGCCGCCCGGGCGTAGATGCCGTCGTGGCAATGTCGCCCTCCTACGGCATGTACGAGGTGTGTGCCGACGTCAACGACGTGGAATATCGCCGAGTGGCGCTCAACGACGACTTTTCGCTTAACGTCGACGCCATTTTAGACGCTGCCGCCGACGCCAAAGTGGTATGGATTTGTTCGCCGAACAACCCTACCGGAAACGCTTTTCCGCTCGACATCATCGCCGACCTGTGCAAGCGATTCGAAGGCATTGTGGTTGTCGACGAAGCATATATCGACTTCTCGGCGAAAGGCTCGGCACTGACCCTTCTCGACGACGCGCCCAACCTGATTGTGCTGCAAACGCTTTCGAAAGCATGGGGCAGCGCAGCAGCTCGACTCGGCATCGCCTACGCCTCGGCTGAGATTATCGGAATCTTCAACAAGGTGAAATATCCTTACAACATAAGCCTGCTGACACAACGCTATGCGCTGGAGCGCCTCGACAACGCCGACGACGTGCAACGCACTGTGTGCCAGATTCTTGCCGACCGCACGATTCTCACCGACGCACTTGCCCAACTGCCGATTGTGCGCAAAATCTATCCGACCGACGCCAATTTCGTGCTCGTCGACGTCGGCGACGCAACGGCTGTCTATAACTACCTGTGCGACAACGGCATAGTTGTGCGCAACCGCACCAACGTGGCTATGTGCCTCGGCTGCCTACGCATCACCGTCGGCACCGCTCAGGAAAATCAAGAACTCATCAAAGCACTATACCGTTATGGAAAATAATCGTCCGCGCAAAGTGCTCTTCATCGACCGCGACGGCACCCTCGTCGTCGAGCCGCCCGTCGACTATCAACTCGATTCGCTCGAGAAACTCGAATTCATCCCGAAGATGTTCCGCAACATGCACTTCATCGCCACAACCCTCGACTACGAATTGGTGATGGTGACCAACCAAGACGGATTGGGCACCGAATCGTTCCCCGAAGAGACCTTTTGGCCCGCGCACAACAAACTGCTCAGCGCACTCCGCGGCGAAGGCATAACCTTCGACGACATCATCATCGACCGCACCTTCGAGCACGAGCATAAGCCCACCCGCAAGCCCGGAATCGCACTCTTGGGCAAATACACCTCGGGCGACTACGACCTCGCCGGCTCGTTCGTCATCGGCGACCGCGCTACCGACGTCATGCTCGCACGCAATCTCGGCGCTCGCGCAATCCTCTTGCAGCCGTACGAAACGGGCATCGCCATGCTCAGCGACGAACTCCGCGAAGTGACAGCACTAATCACCGACGACTGGGATCGCATAGCCGAATTTCTTCGCGCCGGAAGTCGCACGGCTACCGTTCGCCGCACAACCTCCGAAACCGACATCGAAGTGGCGCTCGACCTCGACGGCGACGGCACTTGCGAAATCGATACCGGACTCGGATTTTTCGACCATATGCTCAACCAAATCGGACGTCACGGCGGGATGAACCTCAAGATACACACCCGCGGCGACCTCCACGTCGACGAGCACCACACCATCGAAGATACCGCGCTCGCGTTGGGCGAAGCCATTGCCAAAGCCCTCGGCGACAAACGCGGCATCGAGCGCTATGGGTTCGTACTGCCCATGGACGACTGCAACTGCACCGTTGCACTCGACTTCGGCGGACGTCCGTGGCTCGTCTGGGATACCGAATTCCATCGTGAACGCATCGGCGACGTGCCGACAGAGATGTTTTTCCACTTCTTCAAGAGCCTCAGCGACGCCGCACGCATCAACCTCTACATATCGGCGCACGGCACCAACGAGCACCACAAAATCGAAGGCATCTTCAAAGCCCTCGCACGCGCCATCAAGGCAGCCGCCCGCCGCGACATCTTCAACTACACCCTCCCCTCAACCAAAGGCGCACTGTAGTTTTTTATATGCAATTCTTATCATTTTTGACTTTTGCGAAGCCATAAATAGAATAAACAGAAGCGCTGCGACGTTTTTCGCCCGCGGCGCTTGCTTTTTCGCCCGATTTGCTGTAATTTTGCACCCGTAATGAGGATTCGCAGTGTGTTAGACGCTATAGAATCCCTTGCGCATCGAACCTTGCAAGAGAGTTACGACAACTCAGGACTGCAGGCAGGCGACGTTGCATTGGATTGTTCGGGTGTGCTTCTTACCCTCGACGTGACGGAACAAACCGTCGATGAGGCGATTGAGCGCAACCTAAATCTCATTATATCTCATCATCCCCTTCTTTTTAAGCCCGTAAAACAAATTTCGCCGGATTCCGCCGTCGGCAGAATTCTTATGAAGGCTATCCGCCACGGCATAGCCATCTACTCGGCACATACGTCGCTCGACAATGCGTGGGGCGGCGTGTCGCACCGCATGGCAGAAATGCTTGGTATGACCGACATTCGAGTGCTCGAGCCGCAAAGCGCTATGCTGGCGAAAGTGGTAGTATTCGTTCCTACGGACTACGCCGACACGGTTGCCAACGCAATGTTTGCCGCCGGAGCCGGACACATCGGCGACTACGACTCGTGCAGCTACCGTATGCAAGGCATGGGCTCGTTCCGCGCACTCGACGCCGCGCAGCCTTTCGTCGGCAACATCGGCGAGATTCACAACGAACCGGAAACGCGCATCGAAGTGATTGCACGCCGCAGCAACGTCGACCGCATTGTGTCGGCTATGCTCAAAGTTCACCCCTACGAGGAGCCGGCATTCGACATTATCGCTCTCGACAACGCCGACAATCGCGCCGGTTCGGGCGTGGTTGGCTGCATCGAAGAATCGACGCTCGCCGAACTGCTCACGCGCTTGAAAGACACGTTCCGCGTCCCTGCCATACGCTACAGTGGCAACGACACCGACAAAATACGCCGCGTGGCGCTTTGTGGCGGTAGCGGCGCATTTCTTATCGGCAACGCAATAGCCGCCGGCGCCGACATATTCGTGACGGGCGACTTGAAATATCACGATTTCACCACCTACGCCGAGCGCATCGCAATTGCCGACATCGGACACTACGAAAGCGAGCAGTGCGCCAAGCAAATCCTCGCCGACATCATCAAAAAGAATTTCCCCGACCTGCTCGTCAGTATGGCAGAGTCGGACACAAATACGATTAAATACATTTAATTATGGCAACAAATAAAGAAATGACTACCGAGCAAAGGCTCAAAGCAATCTACGAATTGCAAACGATTCTTACTAACATCGACAAAATCAAAACCGTTCGCGGCGAACTTCCTCTCGAAGTGAAAGACCTCGAAGACGAAATCGAAGGTCTCAAAACGCGTATCCAGAAGTTTAAAGACAACGCTGAAGAACTTCGCAAAAACATCGCCAAGCAAAACAACGATATCCTTACCGCAAAAGCCGATATCGACAAATACACCGCTCAGCAAAACGACGTTCGCAACAACAAAGAATACGACTTCCTCGCTAAAGAAATCAACTTCAAAGGTCTTGAAATCGAACTTTGCGAAAAGCGCATCCGCGAACACACCGAGCAAGCAGAGCGCATCGAAAGCAACATCGCTGCCGCTCAAGAGCAACTCGAAGACCGCGAACACATCCTCGCCGACAAGAAAAAAGAGCTCGACGAAATCATCTCCGAGACTCGTCAAGACGAGGAAAAACTCTACGCTAAAGCAAAAGCCATCGAAGGCAAAATCGACGACGAACGCCTTCTCCAAGCATTCAAACGCATTCGCCGTAACGCGCGCAACGGCTTGGGCGTGGTTACAGTAGAGCGTAACGCTTGCGGCGGATGCTTCAACCGCATCCCGGCTCAACGCCAAATGGAAATCAAAATGCACAAAAAAATCATCGTCTGCGAATACTGCGGTCGCATTATGATCGACCCGGAACTCGCCGGTATCGAAGAATAATTAGCCTTCTTAGCGCATCGCAACGCGGTTTGACGGAATTCTACCGACAAGCCGCGTTGCTTCTTTTTGGTTAAAAAACATGCTGTACAACATATTTTTAACAAAACTATGGTAGTTACTATGCAAAAACACAGGATTTTGTTAAAATGTTAAAAACAACATACGATTCCACCTAAAAGACCTTAAACTTTGCCCGATTCGTTGGAGAGCGTTTGGAGCGTAGCCGAAAATTAAGTAAATTTGTTGGTGTAAAACAAAAAGCAATACAAACCACGCATGAAACGTAAACTCATCTTATTGGCAATCCTTTTGACGGCAGTCTTCGGCGCGAGCGCGCAGACAGTCATCAAAGGTGATATCTCTACCGCTACGGGTAAAGATATCGTCAACAGTGCGATGGAGTTTATCGGCACGCCCTATCGCTACGGCGTGATGAATCCCAAGCGTGGCTTCGATTGCTCAGGCTTTACTTCCTACATCTACAGCAAGCAGAACATCTATCTGCCGCGTTCGTCGCGCGACCAATTCTGCAAAGAAACCGAAATTAAAGACCCGAAAGACCTTCAAAAAGGCGACCTCGTATTCTTCAGCGGTCGCGGTGGTGGCAAGAGCCGCATCGGTCATGTCGGAATCGTTACCGAGGTTAATCCCGAAACCGGAGAGTTTAAATTTATCCACTCCGCATGCTCGTCGGGCGTAACGATAACCCACTCCACCGAAGCCTACTACGCAAAGCGCTACGTCGGTGCATGCCGCGTGCTCGAGGCTGAGAAAGAAGAAGCCCAACAACCCTACTGGGCAGTCCCCACTTTCAAATTCTTGGAATAAGAGTTTGGTTCATAACATAAGGTAGCAGTCACGATTTCTCGTGGCTGATTTTTTTGCTACACTTTGTGACAACCTCGCTACAAAAACCGACATTTCGGCTTGCTATTTTGATATATTTTTCGCAAATTTGCGGTGACAAACTAATTTTATAATAATGAAAAAAATAATGTTAATGTTTTTGGCATTGTTGCCGGTGGCAACAAGCGCCATTGAAAAGCCATTCGACTACACCTTCTTCGAAAACAGTCGCATGGCGGGAGATTATTTCTATTCGAAAGTCGACTACACATCGCCATCGTGGGTTGAAAATTCGCGCAAGCGCCTTCCGGTAGACGCCGACTACGTGTCGCCCGGCAACTCGTTGCGCCTTCACTACATCGCGACGACCGGCGGCGACTGGACTGCGCGAATTCTCTACTGCCCGGTGCGCGGCAACGACTTCTTCCGCCTCCCCGACGTGCTGGCTATGAACGTCAACACCACGTCGGCTGCCGCTCTTCCGCGCGTGGCTATCCAGTATGCCGACTCTACGCTGTCGAAGTCGGTCGAAATGGCAAAATATCTTCGTCCGCTCGCCGGAAATTGGCAACGCGTGGAGATTCCGTTAGCAGACCTCGGCGTTACGCTTGGCGGCGCTGACGCAAAGAGCTTGGGCGCTTCGAATTTCTTCAACGTATCGGCTATCGAAGTTGCCGAAATCAAGAAATTCGCAGCCGTAGTGTTCAGCCAAGGCGACTGCGACGGCGCTGAGCATACGCTCAAAATCGACGACGTCGAACTCCTTCCGTCGGCTCGCCCGCAGTCGAACCTCAAAGCGCCGCAAATCGTCGAATCGAAAGGCTACGAACGCCACATCGACCTGCGCTGGACCGACACTTCAGAGGGCGTAAAATACTACAAAATCTATCGCTCGCTCAACGGCGGAGCATTCGAACCCGTCGGCATCTCCAAGCCGTGGATTGACCGCTACGCCGACTATATCGGCATCGTGGGCGCGAAGGCTCAATACAAAGTGTGCGCCGTCGACTATTCGTTCTCGGAATCGCCGCTCAGCGAGGTCGCTTCGGCTCAAACACGTCCGATGACCGACGACGAACTCCTCGACATGGTGCAAGAAGCCAACTTCCGCTACTACTGGGAAGGCTGTGAGCCCAACAGCGGTCTCGCTCGCGAAAACATCCCCGGACGCACCGACATGATTGCTACCGGTGCTTCCGGATTCGGCATCCTCGCCACTATCGTGGGTGTCGACCGCGGTTTTATCACGCGCGAACAAGGCGTTGAACGCTTTCTCCGCATTACCGACTTCCTCTCCAAAGCCGACCGCTTCCACGGCGTGTTCTCCCACTTCCTCGACGGAACTACCGGCAAAGTTGTGCCTTTCTTCGGCAACCGGGACAACGGCGGCGACTTGGTCGAGACTTCTTTCATCTTCGAAGCGCTCCTCACTGCTCACCAATACTTCAACCGCGACACCAAAGAAGAAAAGCTCATCCGCAGCCGCATCAACAAGCTCTGGCGCGAAGCTGAATGGAATTGGTATAAGAAAACCAAAGATTCGAAATATCTCTACTGGCATTGGTCACCCGACCAAGCGTGGGTCATCAGCCACCCGCTCATCGGCTGGAACGAGACAATGATTACCTATATGATGTCGATATTCTCGCCGACGCACGCCATCGAGCCGGAAATGTACTACACCGGCTGGGCAAGCCAAGAACAGATGGCACAAGACTACCGCGGCTGGGGTAACTCGCCCTACGGCAGGCTCTACAGCAACGGCACTACGTTCTACGGCATCAAACTCGACGTAGGCGTTTCAAACGGCGGTCCGCTCTTCTTCACCCACTACGCATTCCTCGGACTCGACCCGCATAAGGTGACCGACCGCTACACGAACTACTTCGACAACAACTGCAACATTGCACGCATCAACCAACGCTACTGCATGGAGAACCAAGGCGAATACCAAGGCTACGGTCCCGACTGCTGGGGTCTAACTGCCAGCGACTACGCTTGGGGCTACGACGCTCGCGAGCCGGTGCCTGCACACGACAACGGCACAATCGCACCGACCGGAGCACTCGCCTCGATGCCTTACGCGCCCGACGCTTCGCTCGCCGCTCTCAAAAACTACTACCGCAACCACGGCAAGTTCCTCTGGGGAGAATACGGCTTCCACGACGCTTTCAACTTGTCGCAAAACTGGGTATCGCCGATTTTCATGGGACTCAACCAAGGTCCTATCACAGTGATGATTGAGAACTCGCGCACCGGACTGCTTTGGAACCTCTTTATGAGCCACCCCGACGTAAAAGCCGGTATGGAACGCTTCAATAAAGCACGTTAATCCCGCTTTTTCCAACACGAAAAGAGGTGCACCGACCGGATGCACCTCTATTTTTATTTTGTCTCTTCTGACCTATGTCGCATTAGGCTCCAAATTCTCTTCGCTATTCTGCACCGGTCGCGACGGCGAAAACATGCGCGGCTGCCGCAACACGACCAATCGCTACACTAAAAAACACCGGCGGCATTGTCAACACGACAACGCCGCCGATTCGTAATTAAATGCTTTTTATGAAACAAATTGTTCTTTCTTACTTTTGTTCTGCTTGAAATTTAGCACGTTCGATATATTTATCGATATTTACGCGATATGCAGCAACATATTTAGGATAGCTATCCTTAATTGTTTGATAGATAGCGCCTGCATCAGCGTATTTCTTTTGTGCGTTGAGAACTGTAGCTTTCTTCATAAGGAAGATAGGAGCATAAAGTTCGTTGCCGTTCGAAATGCTTACAGCCTTATCGTAGGCAGTGATAGCTTCGTCGAATTTGTCGAGGTTAACCAAGCAGTCGCCCTTAAGCGATTGAGCGGCAGCGCCGATGAGCTCTTCTTCAGCGTCGTATTCGCTAACGCTCTTGAGAGCCTCTTCGTATTTGCCTTCCTTGTAGAGCAAGATAGCAGCATTGAGGTTTGCGCGATTTGCAACGCCGTTGCCGTATTCGTTAGCAACTGCGAGGTATTGCTGCAATGCAATCGAGTCGTTGCCCTTCATGAGCGACATGTCGGCTTGACCAATCATGTTGGTTGCGTTTTCAACGTTGCTCTTGTGTCCGTAGAACCAAGCAAGACCGATGCCGAGTACTACGAGCAGACCTACTACATAAAGAATAATTCTCTTCTTGTTTTGCTCCACACGTTGCTCGATGCTTGACAATGATTCGTTCAATTCGTCGATTGACGTGCGTGCCGTTG
>JBJEDP010000257.1:0-3761 GCA_051872175.1 Candidatus Limisoma sp. | reverse complement strand
GCTCATCTCGGGCACTGTGGCAAAGGAGACAGTCGTATCGACACTCGGTGTGCTCTATAGCGGCGATGCGGCATCGTCGAACGACGACCTCGGCGAACGTCTGCAATCGCCTAACCCCAAAACCGGCGTGCCCGACTTTACGCCTGCCGTTGCTTTGGCGTTTATGGTTTTCGTGTTGCTCTACGTGCCTTGCATTGCGACGATTACAGCCATTGTCAAAGAGTCCGGCAGTTGGAAGTACGGCGCATTTACGCTCATCTACAACACCGCCGTGGCTTGGGTGCTCGCTTTCATTGTCTACCAAATCGGCTCGCTATAGCCGCCGATGTTGAATAAAGCCAAACAAAAGTAAATTAAAGTTAATCGGTGGCGTTTTTGTTGCCGATTGGTGCGTTTTTTATATTTTTTGTAATAAATTTGCAACGATTGGTGAATTCCACCGATAAACCAATAAATCTGCAATCAATCAAATAGTTAAGCCTAATTCAAATAACCTTAATATAAAACAATCAGATGAGAGAATTACTTTTCACGATTGCCGTATGCCTCGCCACAGTGGCATCAGCAGGGCAATTCAAGGTAACGTCGCTGCAATCAGTCGACGTCAACACCGAAAAGCCGACTTTCCATCCTCGCTTTATGCCCGACGGAGAGACCTTGTTGGTCAGCTCCGAGAGCTATAGCGGACTTGGATTGGTCGACATTAAAACGGGTAGTTATAACCATTTAACCGACATGGTAGGTGCGGGCTACAAGGCCGCTATCTGCGACGACGGCAAGACCATCGTCACTCGCCAATTCAATTTCAACACGATGCGCGAGTCGCTCTACACTCTCGACATTGCAACTCGTCAAACGACGGTGCTTGCCGACGACATCGAACACATCAACGCTGTGAAAGTTGATGCCGGCGACGTCGAAATCAACAGCAACGGCACAATCGTGCGCCGCAACATCGCCACTCGCCAACACAAGGCTGTGCCGACCGACGACGTATTTGTGACCGAAGAAGACCTCAAGATGGTAGTCTACAAAAACGGCGTGCGCACCGTGGTCGACCCGATGAGCACTCCCGAGCATGATGCTCAATACACGTGGACAAGTCTTTCGCCCAACAAGAAGAAACTTCTCTTCGTCAGCGGCAACGACGCTTACACGAGCAACCTCGACGGTACGGGCGTTGTTCGTTTGGGTGCCATTCACGCTCCCGTATGGCGCGGCAACGACTACGTAGTCGGTATGGAAGACCATGACGACGGTCACGTATTCACCTCAAGCGACATCGTTATTGTCAGAGTTGACGGCGCAAACTATCAGAAACTCGAAGGCGTTAAAGGCGAAATCAACATGTTCCCGAGTGTTTCGCCCGATGGCAGCAAGATTGCTTATCACAACATTGACGGAAAGATTTACGTTATGACAATTGAGGAGGAATAGGCTATGAAGAAACTTAGTATATTGGCACTCTGTGTGCTCGGTCTGTCGCTCTGCGCAAATTCAGCCAACTATGGCGGCAAGAAATTCTATATCAACCCCGGTCACGGCGGTCACGACAGCGACGACCGCCCAACGGCTCTCCCTCTGAGCGTACCTATGTTCTACGAGTCGGACGGTAACCTCGACCGCGGATTGCACCTTTATGATTTTATCATTAACAACGGTGGCGCAGCGAAATTGTCGCGTACGACTAACAACTCAAGCGACGACTTGGCTCTGTCGACAATCGCTGCATACTCAAACTCTTATGGTGGCTACTTCATCTCGCTGCACAGTAACGGCGCCAACGCAAGTGCCAACTACATTTGCGCTATGTTCCGTTCGGAAGGCAACTCGACGTCGAACTCCAACGAGGCGATTGCCGGTTCGAAGGCAATGGCTACCGCCGCTGTCAATTGGCAAGATGCCGTGACGCTTTCTAACCAAACTTACGAGACACCGCGCGTTTTTGCCGACTATCCTTTCTACGGCTATCACTTGGGCGTGCTTCGCACGAACGATCGTCCCGGTTATCTTATCGAAACTTGGTTTCACGACTATCGTCCGGAAGCGCTTCGCATGAAGAGCACCGTCTACAACAAATTCTTGGCATGGCAAATCGCTCGCGCTTCGCTCGATAGCCCCGGCGGTACCGGTACGCTTCAAGCTGTTGTGCAAGGCGACATCCGCGACTTGTCGAAGTCGTGCGGCTACACAAACTACACAACTCGCGGTCGCGACCAGTATAAAGCCGTCAACGGCGCTACTGTCGAACTTCTCAACTCGTCGGGCACTGTCGTTAGCTCGATGACCACCGACAACTGCGAAAACGGTTACTATGCTTTCTTTATCGATTCGACCGGCAGTTACACCATCAAGGTGACAAAATCGGGCTACAAAACCGCAACAAAAACCGTCAACGTTTCAGCGCTCAGCACTCAGCAAACGTGTACATTCGACCTCACTGAAGGTGTCGATGAAGGTATTTCGGTTAGCCCGGCAGCTGTCGACTTCGGTAAAGTAACTATCGGCACACCTGCTACGGCAAGCGTAACGGTTACCGGCAACAGCCTTACTTCGTCTATCTCGGCAAGCATCAACAGCTCTGATTTCAGCCTTTCAACATCGTCGTTGGCTGCTTCGGGCGGTACGTTGACCATCACTTGCTCGCCGGCATCGGCAGGCGCAAAGTCGGCTACTCTTACCCTCACGAGCGGATCGTTTACCAAAACAGTGCTCGTCAACGCAAGCGCTGTCAACCCGCCGTTGAAGTTCACCGAAATCTGGAACTACAGCGAAACATCGGGCGTTAACGCTTCGTGGACTTCCGACAAAGCTGCCCTCCGTAACATGTGCTACGGCAACGGCAAACTCTTCGTCGTTAAGCCTTCTGCAGGCGAAATCCTCGTTATTGACGCTCGCACGGCTCAACAAGTCGGAACAGTCAACACTACAGGTGTCGAAGGTGGTACTTACGGTGTTATGGACGTTCAATACGTTAATGGCAAACTTTTGGCAACCAACTTGGCTACTGTTGATGCTCCGTTGTTGAAAGTCTACGTTTGGAACGACGGCTACGATGCAGCTCCTTCGGTGCTCCTCAACACTACCGATTTGGCAGGATTTACTCGTATGGGCGATACATTCTCTGTCAAAGGCGACTTGACAAGCGGCGAACTCCTTTACGCTGCAGGTAATAACGCAGAAGACAACAAAATCGTTAAATATGCACTCTCTAACGGCGTAGCAAGCACTACTCCTACAACGATTACCATTACCGATGGTACTCAAGGCATCAAACTCGGTTCGTCGCCGCGCGTTGAGGCTGACCGCACATCCAACAAATATTGGGTAAACGGACAAAACTACTACGCTTCGCTCGTTTCGGCTGAAGGTATGCTCGAATATACTGTCAATAGCGCCGAACTTAAGAATGTTTACCAAGGCAACTCGTTTGCTACTTTCGAATTCCGCGGTTCTTCCTACGGTGCGGCTTTGACTTATCTCCCGGCTGACCAATCCGCTACAGGTGAGACTATCACTGCCGGTCGTGCTGTCCTCTTCGACGGCACTAACGGTTGGGCAAGTGCCGAAAATATCGGCGAATATCCCGCTGCCGGTCTCGGCACTACTCGTAACACAAGTTTCAGCAGTAACATTGCTGTAAACGTCGACGGCGAAGATTGCGTCGAAATGTGGGTGCTCGTCAACAATCAAGGTGTTGCTTACTATCGCTACGGAACTATCTCCGGCCCGACAGTTTCGGCTTCGACTTCTTCGTTGAA
>JBJEDP010000256.1:0-3784 GCA_051872175.1 Candidatus Limisoma sp. | reverse complement strand
CCCTGAAGGCTATAGAATATCTCGTTAACCTTATATTTCTTCATCGAGTACGTAAGTTGCCGTATTGCCTTCCGACTCTACAACGTCGACGCGATAGCAGTTGGGCGTTTGGTCGCAAATCCAACGAGCGATATTTTCGGCGGTAGGGTTGAAGGGCAAAACGTCGTTAAAATTCTTATGGTCGAGGGCTGATTGAATCCGCTGCTTGATTTGCGTAAAGTCGCACACCATACCGTTTTCGTTGAGTTCGGCGGCGCGACAATGCACGGTGACAATCCAATTATGGCCGTGCATCTGAGAGCACTTGCTCTCATAGTTAAGCTGCAAACGGTGACAGCCCGCGATTTCCAATCGTTTCGTTATATAATACATTCTAATTCCTGCATTTCAAAATGCGAAGATACGGCAAATCAAGCGAAAAAGCAAATTTCAGCCCACCAAAGGCACCATTGTAGAGTCAAGTGGCAAGTGCAAAATTAGAAAATTCTTTTAAAGAACTCAATTTTAGGAGTAGAAAAACCTAATTTCTTCCTTGGTCTATCATTAATTTGGTATTGGACATTGTTTAAAAGAGCTTGAGTCACGAGTCGAAAATCAGTGCCCTTTGGGAAGAATTCACGTAAAATCTTGTTCATATTTTCAATGGCGCCTTTTTTACCTGAGTTAGCCGGCGAAGGCTATCCAACGCTACCACGAACCGCAGTTCGGATGTCTTTTTTTACCACGCCGATTTTTTCGCTTGCGAAAATTTGCAATTAATTGGCGAAGATTGTAACTTTGGGACATTAAACCTAACAACCGGGCACTAAACCCGAGCAAAAAGGTAAACAATCATAAAAACTTAACATCCACAAAACCAAAATCTATGAAAAAACATTTCTTATTAGCATTGGCAATAGGCGTTGCGCTTGGCGCAAATGCCTTGCCGAAAGGAGCAACCGAACCTGCTCTGCTTCTACGCACGAGCCAAGGATTAATGGCACCGGTATGGTCGCCTACGGGTGACAAAATCGCCGTTACGGGCGACAACTATTGCGGCATTTTCGTCGCTAACGCCGATGGTAGCGGGCTGAGCATCGTCACCGAAGAGGCAGGCGCCGGCTACAAGATGTCGTGGAGCAACGACGGTGCGCAGATTCTCGGAAGAACAAGCACTCTCGAATCAGGCAAACAATTCTATCAAGTAAAGACATGGACCGTTGCCGACAAGACGTCGCGCATCGTTGTCGACAAGACTCGCGCTCTGACGGGCACTCCGACGTGGAAGTCGCTCGCCGCACTCAACAGCAACGGCAAGATGAAAGCCTCTGCAATCGCCGGCAACGTCTACGAAACGCTTATGAGCGACCCGGCAGGCGCTGCACAGCGAATCAGCGCTCTCGGCGAATTCTCGGGTAAGATTCTCATCAACCCTGCTCTGTCGCCCGACGGCACGAAAGTGGCATTCCAAGTGCCCGGCAAAGGCATATACGTTTGCGGCAACGACGGCAGCAACTTGCATTTCGTTGCTAAAGCATCGCACCCGGCATGGCTTGCCGACGGCGAAACTATCGTGGCAACCGTGGTCACCGACAACGGCGAAATATTCACCGGCTCGAAACTCTACGCCATCGACACTCGCAACGGCGAATCGGTGTTGCTCGTCGACCGCGAAGGCATGATTCCGCTCACTCCGGCAGTGACAGCCGACGGCGCACGCGTTGCTTTCGAGAACGCTGCCGATGCTTCTATCTACGTTATTAACCTAAAATTCTAAGCATTATGAAACGAACAACTTCTATCATAAAGAAAAGCATATTAGCCGTGGCGCTTGTTGCTTGTGCTACCCCATGCGTTGCCCAGACGCCGGAAGTTACCGGTTGGGGCGACTATAAATTCTTCCTCGACCCGGGTCACTCCGCACGCGAGAATCGCGGACTTTGGGGATATTCAGAAGCGCAGAAAGTGCTCGAAGTGGCAAGAACCACTCGCGAATACTTGCTGCAATACACCGACATTCCGGAAGACGCCATCAGGATGTGCCGCGAAACCGAAGCCGAGATTGTCGACCTCGAAGAGCGCTCCGACATGGCGAACGCTTGGGGTGCCGACTTCTACTACTCTATCCACTCCGACGCTTCGTCGACAGTCAACACCACTGTGACGCTCTTTGGCGGCTGGCGCAACAACGGCGTGGAAATCGAGAAAACGCCTAACGGCGGTAAAGCTTTCGGCGAAATCCTCAACCCGAACCTTACCGGAGTGATGCGCATCACCACTCGCGGCAACTGGCACGACCGTTGCTACTACGACAAGACTCCGGAAACTCATACATACCAATACCCCTACTTGTCGGTGAACCGCCGCACAACCATGCCCTCAATCCTCAGCGAAGGCGGCTACCACACCATCGCTTCGCAACAGCAACTCAACATGAACGCTCAATACAAGCGTCTTGAGGGTTTTGCAGCTTTCCAAACCATCCTGAAATACCGCGAACTAAGCCTGCCCGTTCAGACATTCCTCTGCGGTATTATCACCAACTCTGAAAACAACGTGCCCATCGACGGCGCAACTGTTACCGTCGAAGGTCAAACCTACACCACCGACACGTGGGAAAGCCTCTTTAAGGACTATACGCTCAATCCCGACATGATTCACAACGGATTCTACCTCTTCGAAAACCTCGAAGCAGGCAAGACTGTCGAAGTGACGTTCTCCGCACCGGGATTCGACTCGATTACACGCACCGTTACTATCAAATCGAACCTCGAAGGCACGTCGAACGACAACGTAACCTGGCTCGACGTTCAACTCACGTCGAACGCTCCGGCAAAAGTGTCGACAATCTCTGTCGAAGACCTTTCGAAAGTGTCGTTGGTAGAGCCTATCGTCATCACCTTCTCGCGCAATATGGACCGCACATCGGTTGAGCAAGCGCTCTCTATCGACAACGAAGGCGACATCACCTACAAGTGGGAAAACGACTACACGCTCACAATCGACGTTTCGCGTCTCACTCCGCTGCTGACCTACAACCTGACCATCGACGGCTCGATTGCGAAAAACTCGCAAACACAACAACCATTCGACGGTAACGGCGACGGCGAAGGCGGCGACAACTACGTGCTTACGTTCACAATGGCTGAACCCGACACCGAAGCGCCGAGAGTAGTATCGACCGACCCGATTGCCGACGGCGAAGTAGCATTCACACTCCGCCCGGTTGTTCGCATCGAATTCAACGAGCCGCTCGACTGGAACGAAGACTCTAACGGCGACTGCATCACCGTGACCGACAAAGACGGCAACACTTACGCCGGCAAGACCACACACGCCGTTGTTGCCGACGCATCGGTGCTACACTACTACTTCAACGAAGACCTCCCGCTCGACCGCTGCTTCCTCGTAACCGTCAACGAAGGACTTAAAGACCTTTCGGGCAACGCAACGGGCAAGTATTCGTTCCGCTTCTTGTCGGAATATCGCGGCATAGTTTCGCAAGAGACTCTTCTTGCACTCGACGACGTTTCGGGCTTCTGGGCACCCGACGGCTCGGGCTCATCGTCAGGTCTTACGCAAGAGGCTAACTCGTTCAGCGCAGCATCGGGTCTCGCCGCTGCAGGCTCCGGCTCAAGCTGCAAACTCCACTACGACTTCGACAAGAACTCGGCAGCAGGCAATTGGATGATTCGCGAATACCATTCGTCGCAGAACATCACAAAAGCAACTAACGACGGAATTCTCACCTACTGGCTCTACGGCGACGGCTCGAACAACACCGTCAGCGCTACCCTCCAGATCG
>JBJEDP010000255.1:0-3816 GCA_051872175.1 Candidatus Limisoma sp. | reverse complement strand
CAGCCGCGGCTTGCTGTCGTTTCTGCTGCCGGAGAGCGCTTCGCGGTCGGCAAGGATGCGTCGTGCCGTCTTTCAGCCGCTGTCGCTGGTCGAAATCGAAGCATCTATCCTCCCTCGACGCGACATCCACCGCATCCGCCACGCCTCAATCATTATCCCAACGCCGTCACTCCACACCAACCCGACAAAGTGCGCTATCGCTCTGTTTATCACCGAATTGCTATCGCACATCATCATCGAACAAGAGCAAGACGCACCGCTCTACTCGTTTCTTACTCGCAGCGTGATGCTCCTCGACAACATCGACTCCGGCGTGGCGAATTTCCACATCTGCTTTCTCTACAATTTGGGCTCGTTCATCGGCATCGAGCCGGACATGGAGACCTACGTCGAAGGCTCTTACTTCGACCTGCAGAACGGCGTTTTCTTGCGTATGCGGCCGCTCCACAACGATTTCTTGGAGCAAGAAGAGTCGGCTGTGCTCGCTCGGCTCTCGCGCATCAACTACAGCAATATGCACCTCTACCGATTCAGCGGCGACCAGCGCCGATTGCTCCTTGCCGAAATGCTTCGCTACTACAAACTCCACAACTCATCGCTCGGCAACGTTAAGTCGCTCGACACTCTCCACGAACTGTTCAGTTAGCGCGAAGCGGATGCTACTCACAGACTTTTCAATACAAAAAAATGTTATAACATCGCAACGCAGAAAGCGCAGTTGCGATTTTTTATATACCTTTGTATAATATAGAATCTGCTATCTATGAACGAAGATAACGAAATACGCCCCACAACGCCCGAGACGGAGCCCGCCGCTGAGCAAACTCCGGAGCAGCCTTCCGACGAGAAGAAGCGCCGACGCCTGCCGCGTTGGCTTCGAATCACGCTAAAAACCATCGCTTGGACCGCCGTGAGCATCGTCACGCTTGTCGTGCTTGCGCTATGTCTTGTGGTATGGATTCTAACGCCCGAACGACTTACGCCGCTCGCCGAACGATTTGCCAACGACTATCTCGTCGACGCGCAAGTGTCGATTGGTCGCGTCGAACTGACCGTCTGGAAGACGTTCCCGCAAGCGTTGGTCGAGGTCAACGACCTACAAATAATCTCGTCGGCACTCCGCGGCGACAGCATCCCCGCCTACGCCGATTCGCTGCTTTCGGTGCACCGTCTGCGCGCGGAAATCAACCTTGCTAAGGTTCCGCTGATGCAATTCTACGTCAAAGAAGTGCTCATCGACAGCCCGCAAATCAACCTCGTGGCGCTCAACGATTCGACCAACAACTACTCGATAACGCCGCCGTCGGAGCCCGACACCACGAAATCGAAGATGACCGTTCTGCCGAAAATCGTCGTCGAGCGCTTCGCCTTGACCAACAACCGCGGCATTCGCTATACCGACCTGAGCCGGCGTATGTCTACCACGCTCTGCACCGACACGCTGCGCCTGACGCACGACCGTGAGAGCGACTCCTACGACCTTACTTTCGACGGCAATGTGCTCGCTCGTCTTGCCGACCTCGGCATCGACCAAGCCGTGCCGTTCCGATTCGACGGTCGCATCGGATGGAACACCGAGAATCCGTTTCAGTGTTCGCTCACCGACTTCCACGCCGAAGTGGCGAAAATTCCCGTAACCGTCAACACGCGCGTTGCCCTCGGCGACACGCTCACCGTCAGCACGTTGCGACTCGACGTCGGTCCGATTCGCTATACAGACATGACCGCGCAGATTCCGCAACAATACCTCCACGGCATCGAACGCGTCAAGTCGAACCTCTCGGTGGCAATGTCGATGCAACTCGACCGTCCCTACCGCCCTACCGTCGACAGTCAGCCGTCGTTCCACGCACAAATCGACATCCCGGAATGCTACATCCGGCCGGGACGCTACGACGCATACCGCATCAACCGCTTCGGCACGAAAGCAAAACTCGCCTACAACGGCGACCACCCCGACCGTAGCGTCGTCGAACTGCAGAATCTCCTGCTCGATGGCTTCGGCATCAACCTCAAAGGCTCCGGAACGGCGACAAACTTGCTCAAAGACCCCAACATCAGCGGCGCTCTCTCGGGCGACCTCAACTTTGCGCGTCTGCTTAAGTTGATTTCCAAAGAACTCCCGCTGCAACTTTCCGGCACGATGGGCTTGAACACGACCTTCAAATTTGCGCTCAGCGACTTGAACGTCAAATCGTTCCACAAAATCCAAGTCAACGGCGACGTCACGTTTGCCGACGTGGTCTACAACGTGCCCAAAGACTCTACGCTCGCCTTCGTCGACCACGCCACCATCCGATTCGGAACCAACGCGAAGTTTACCAACAAAAACAACGAACTCAAAAACCTGCTGATGGCGTCGATTTCGGTCGACTCGGCAGAAGCATCCATGCCCGGGCTGCAACTAACGCTCTGCAACGCATCGGTCGGCGCAGGTAGCATCGGCGCAGCTGCCGACCTGCTCGACACTACGAAAATCACGCCCATCGGCGCGCGCCTCAAAATCGGGAAACTCCGAATGCTCAGCACCGCCGACTCGGCAAGCCTGCGACTTACCGACCTCGAAAGCAACGGCTCAATACGTCGCGACAACACGCCCGGCGGAAAGCCGCGTTTCGACTTCGGCATAAAAGCGGGACGAATCCGCGCAACCGACCGCACAACCAGCGTAAACCTCCGCGAAGGCGACATCACCCTCTCGGCTAACGCCCGCGTACGCAAATCCGGCTCGTCGAACCGAACTCAAGCCCGCATCGACTCGCTCAGCCGAATCTATCCCGAACTCTCGCGCGACTCGATTATGTCGCTCTACCGCGCTCAGCGGCGCAAAACTAACCGCGTCAGCGATGACGACGACGACTACGTAAACCTCGCCGTCGACAACAAACTGCAAAAACTGCTCCGCAACTGGGACTTCCACGGCAAACTTTCCGCAAAACGCGGCTCGCTTTTTACGCCCTACTTCCCCCTGCGAAACCGCCTTAGAAACGTCGACATGGACTTCAACCTCGACACGTTTGCCATCCACAGTATGAAATACTCTGCCGGACACTCCGACATGAGCATCTCCGGCGAAGTCCGCAACATCCGACGCACCCTTATGGGCTCGAAAAAGTATCCGCTGACTATCGACTTCGACATCAACTCCGACACGCTCGACGTCAACCAACTGATTGCCACGATGTATAAAGGTCAGGCTTTTGCCGACGACTCTGTCGCCTCGTCGAACTTCAACATCGCCCGAATCGACGACGACAACGAAGAAGATAAAATACAAGCATCCATCGACAACGCAACCACTGCCGACACAACGCAACATCGCGCAATCTTAATACCCAAAAACGTCGCCGTCGAACTGAAAGTGCGCAACAAATATGCCCGCTATGCCGACCTCGACATCACAAACATTCGCACCGACTTGCTCGTCAACAACGGTGTTGCAAACATCCGCGGACTCTCCGGACGCGCCTACGACGGACAACTCGACCTCGACTTGGTCTACGCTTCCGCCAACAAAAACGAAATCGGCGCCGGTATGTCCCTCAAACTCACCGACATTCAGGTCGGTAAGTTCTTGAAACTCATGCCCGGACTCGACTCTATCATGCCCATGCTCAAAGGCGTCGACGGCGTTATCGACGCGCAGTTGCTCGCTTCAACCCGCATCGACTCGCTGATGAACGTCATCGTTCCGGCGACCAACGCCGCACTCCACATCGAAGGCAAAAACCTTGTGGTGCTCGACTCCGAGACATTCCGCAAAATCTCTAAGATGCTGATGTTCAAAAACAAGCAACGCAACCTCATCGACAGCCT
>JBJEDP010000254.1:0-3817 GCA_051872175.1 Candidatus Limisoma sp. | reverse complement strand
CGAATTTAAAAAATAATGTCGGATAAACAGACTGAAATATCAACGTTGGGCGAATTTGGTCTGATAGAAAATCTTACCAAATCAATCAACATAAAAAATCCATCAACAATCAAGGGCGTCGGCGATGATGCTGCCGTCCTTGATTATTCTACACATCGCACGTTGGTAACAACCGACTTGCTCCTCGAAGGCGTACATTTCGACCTGCGCTACGTGCCGCTAAAGCACCTTGGCTACAAAGCCGCCGTTGTCAATTTTTCTGACATCTATGCCATGAACGGCTGCCCGAAACAGATTACCGTCTCGTTGGGCATCTCAAGCCGCTTCACGGTTGAGCACATCCAAGAACTCTACGAAGGCATCAAACTCGCTTGCGAAATCTACGGTGTCGACCTTGTTGGTGGCGACACATCGGCATCGGTTACCGGGCTGACCATCAGCATCACTTGCATTGGCGAAGGCGAAGACGGCAAGATTGTGTACCGCAACGGCGCAAAAGACACCGACTTGATTTGCGTGTCAGGCGATTTAGGCGCAGCTTATATGGGATTGCAACTCCTTGAACGTGAAATGATTGCCACCAAAGGGCAAACCGACTTTCAGCCAAGATTCGGCGGCAAAGAGTATATCATCGAGCGCCAACTCAAGCCGGAAGCTCGTAAGGACATCATCAAAATCCTCGCCGACCACGGCATTCTGCCAACGGCAATGATGGACGTTTCCGACGGACTGTCGTCGGAACTCATCCACCTCTGCCGACAAAGCGGAACAGGGTGTCGCATCTACGAAGAGCGCATCCCTATCGACTATCAGACAGCGTCGATGGCGGAAGAGATGAATCTCAACGTAACTACGGTTGCAATGAATGGCGGCGAAGACTACGAACTCGTTTTTGCCGTTCCGTTGGAGATGCACGAGCAACTTCAGCAAATCGACGGCATCAGAATCATCGGGCACATGACAAAGCCCGAACTCGGTTGCGCACTCATTACTCGCGACCAAAACGAAATTGCCATCACCGCACAAGGTTGGAACGCTTTTAAGGAATAAAATGGCATTACAATCAACACATCAAGCTCGAATCCGTTCTCGGTTTCGGGCTTGTTTTTTGAACATTTCTCTTATGCGAAGTGTTACTCTAATACAAACCATAAAACACAAAAATCATGGCAGTAAAATTTTTCAAATGTAATCACTGCGGCAACATCGTAGTAAAAGTTGTTGACCGCAAAGTGTCGGTTGTATGCTGCGGCGAAAAGATGACAGAGCTTGAGGCAAACACGGTTGATGCGTCTGCGGAAAAACATGTTCCGGTAGTAACACGAATTGACGATTGCCGAATCAAGGTGGAAATCGGAAGCGCACCCCACCCGATGACTCCCGAACACCACATCGCATTCATCTACGTTGAAACCGAACACGGCGGGCAAATCATCAACCTCGACAAAGAGCCGCAAGCCACGTTCTGCATCTGCGCCGACCGTCCCGTTGCCGTCTACGAGTACTGCAACCTTCACGGGCTTTGGAAAACCGTGCTTTAGGACCGAAAGGCTCTAAACGACGAAAAGTTCACGGAAAATCATATCGGAAAGCATAACGCCACGGTCGGTCAACGAAGCGACGTCGGCACTTAGCCGCACCAATCCTTCGTTCTCGAAACCCGATAAGACCGAGCGTGTATGCTTTTCCATTTTTTCGCCCCAACGAGTGCCGACGTCGAGCAAATCCAGCCCGTCGGCAGTGCGAAGGCGCGTCATAATCCACTCATTATAAAGTTGTTCGGGGGTTTCGTTCTCCTCATCATAAGCTACGCCGACATCGTCGATTTTCTGAACATACTGACGCAACGAAGCCGGGTTGCTGCGACGCAATCGACCGTCGAAACTATGAGCGGAAGCGCCCAAACCGAGATATGGCGTAAAGTTCCAATAGCCGCAATTGTGGCGCGACCTACGCCCTGGTAAGGCAAAGTTGGAAATTTCATAATGCTCATAACCTGCCGACTTAAGTCGGTCGACAAGCAACTGATACATCGCAACACATGTTTCATCGTCGACCTCTACAAGTTTGCCTGCGTCGCGCATACGCGTCAATCGCGTGCCTTCTTCGTAGGTCATGCAATAGGCTGAGATATGGCAAACACGAAGATTCAGCGCGGCATCGACCGACCGCGAAAAGCTCTCCAACGACTGCCCGGGAATGCCATAAATCAGGTCAATACTGATGTTATCAAATCCCGCATTTCTAAGAATTTCGACAGCTTCGACGGCTTTTCGAGCATTATGCCGACGCCCTATCAGCGCAAGCTCGGCATCGTCGAACGACTGTATGCCTATACTCACGCGGTTGAAGCCCGACCGGCGAAGAGTCTCCGCCATCGTCGGCGTTGCATCGTCGGGATTTACCTCTATGGTTGCCTCGACAACGCCGGACATGTCAATCGGCTCTAAAAGCGATTGAATTTGAGCAGCCGTGAGTAGCGACGGCGTTCCACCGCCGACGTAAAGCGTCGACACAGGCTCACCGTTCAACTCACTGATGCGACTGAGATACTCCCTTCCGACCGCCGACAAATAACTGTCGACTGTTTCAACTCGCGGTGCTATCGAATAGAAATCGCAATAGATGCACTTACGCGAGCAAAACGGGATATGGATATATATTCCTGCCATATCTGCAAAATTAATACTTTTTGGGCAACCGACAACTGTCCGCAGTCGCCATTTGCTTGATTATTATCAATAAAAATCGTATCTTTGTTAAAAATTAGAATTATGAGCAATTTTCAGAACTTAGTAATAAATCGTCGAAGTATACGCAAATATAAAGACGAAGAAATCGGAGCGGAGGCTGTAAAAACGATTATCGAAACCGCGCTAATGTCACCATCATCTAAAAACAAGATGCCGTGGGAGTTTATCGTTGTCGAAGACCGACAAACGCTTGCGCAACTTAAAGAATGCAAGGAATTCGGCACAAAAGGGTTGGAAACATGCCCGCTCGCCGTTGTCGTTGCAGCCAACCCGGAGACGAGCGATGCGTGGATAGAAGATGCTTCGGTGGCTACTTTGATGATGCAACTGCAAGCTGCCGACCTCGGATTGGGCTCTTGCTGGATTCAAGTCAGAGACCGCTACCGCGAAGACGGAACGTCGGCTGAAGATATCGTAAGAAATGTTCTTGAAGCGCCCGACAACATCCGCATACTTTGCATTGTAACATTCGGATTTAAAGACGAAGTCAGAAAGCCTTACGAAGTGGAAAAATGCAAGTGGGAGAAGGTTCACATAGGAAAATGGAAAACGTCAGAAGAATAGCGATAATCGGGGCAGGCAATGTAGCAACCCATTTGGCTAAAGCGCTCGCCGGGCATTACGAAATTGTGCAAATCGTAAGTCGGCACATCGAAAATGCACGTCGATTGGCAACGGCAATCAATCCGCATTGCTGCTACACCGACAATCTACGCGAGCTCGAGGCTGCCGACGCATATCTTATTTCGGTGAACGATGATGCTATTGCAAAGGTATTGCAAGAGGCACCTTCCGCATGTCGCGAAGCACTTTGGATGCACACCTCAGGGAGCGTGGACATTTCCGTATTTGACGGATTCGGCAGTCGTTACGGCGTATTTTATCCGCTACAGACATTTTCGAAAGACGTTGCCCTCGAAATAAAAGAAGTGCCGATTTTCACAGAAGGCGCCACAGCGGAAATCGAGGCTGAGATGAACGTCATTGCATCGGCGATTTCCGACCACGTCTATCACGCTGACAGCGAAATTCGCCGAACAATCCACATTTCGGCGGTGTATGCT
>JBJEDP010000253.1:0-3852 GCA_051872175.1 Candidatus Limisoma sp. | reverse complement strand
CGAAAAATTATAGATTATTTATTTATATAACTTATTTTTTTATGAAAAAATCATTACTTTTTTCAGCAATGGCAGCTGTAGCTCTTGTAGCCAATTCGGCAACCCCGAAGGCTATGCATATGGCTACTGCAAACGTAGCCGAACAACCCGCACGTTCGACTAAAGTTCTTGCAACACCCGCAAAGCGTGTTGCTACTCCCGTTAAGGTGATGCAAAAAGCATCTGCTGCTAACGGATTTGTTCAATTGTCGCAAATGAGCGATGGCCGAGTTGCAAAGACATTGTGCCCGAAAGTTATGCCGTCGAGCTTGGCTAACTTCCTTCCCAAAAGTAAACCTGCTACAAAAGTAACAGCGACCGGCGACTTGGTATTGTCGGAAGGCTTTGAAGGTTGGGATGGCGAGGCATACGACTGGATTCCCGAAAATTGGCAAGATGTTTCGAAAACCGACCCCGCACACGTTGCTCCGGGTGCTGATTCCGGTTTGGCAAACTTGACATGGACCGCTTCTAACGGCGGATTTGAATATCCTTATGAAGGTGATGCAGTTGCTCGCATCCAAGTAAGTATTGCCGATGAGCAAGCAGGTGTCGCAGAAGAAGCACAAGACGAATGGTTGATTACTCCTTCGATGACAATCGCTGCCGGTTCTTACCTCTCATTCCACCTTTCTTATAGCCCGGGTTGGACCCTGTTTGATATGGACGCATACATGGCTTACGTTGGCGGTGACTTGACTGCTAATGTGTTCGGCGCTCAAAACAATATCCTCGAAGTGCTCGTTAGCGAAGACAACGGAACTGAATGGGTGAAAATTTGGGACGTAATGGAAGATGCTGTTAAGTATACAGAAGATGAGTTGTGGAACGACGCTATGTCGATGTCGCACCCCTACATCACAGTTCTTAAGAGTCTTAACGACTATGCAGGCAAGACTATTCAAATCGCCTTCCGTTATGTAGGTCAATCCGGTGAAAGTATGTGCCTCGACTTTGTAGAAGTTGGCGAACTTACTCCTCAAGCATTCTATTACACTCCGGCTAACGTATTCGGTATTGGTCTGTCGCATGACTGGCTGAACTTCGAGAATTTTTATGCAATTGCTCCGGCATACAACGGTTATACTTGGTACAACGGCTCGGAATATGCTAACGCTTACTCTTGGGAATATGAAGACCCCGAAAACACTACTCAAGAAGTTGTAACTATCTTTTCGGAAGATGAAAACTTGGCTTATCCGGCTTACGGCTTGGGTATCTACAATTCTCCGATTTTGACTGCAAGTCTCGAAAGTGCAACGTCTCAATATCAATCTCCGTATTCAACCCTCTTCGCAGGTGCTAATATGCAATTCTTTACAGGTGATGATTCTTCATATTTCGGCGGCTCTCGTTACGATGCCTATAATTGGTTCACCAATGAAGCATTCGGCTTGGGTCTTTGGGGTCAAAGCAAGGCTGAAGACGATAACTGGGGTGAAGGTAGCAACGTGATTGGCTACGCTAACTTGTTCGAAGCTCCCGAAGTGCCTTATGCATTGTCGCTTGTTTACTTCAATATCCGTAAAGATTACTTCACTCTCGGAGAAGACTCAAAAATCAATTTGGCGGTTTACAAAGTCGATGATTATGGAGTTCACACTGACGAGCCTTTGGCAACAAGCTCTATAACAGCTGATGACCTTATCTTCCCGGATCCTGATTATCCTAACTTCGGCTCAGCTGTATTCTATTTGCAAAAGCAAGACGGCGAATTGGTTGAAAATGTTGATTTGACAATCGATTCTGCAATTTTGGTAGAGGTTTCGCTCGAAAGTGCAGAAGCAAATGCTGAAACTGACGATATCAACTGGTTGTCGGTTATCGGTGACCCCGCTCAAATTAAGGAATTCGCAGGCAGTTATCTCCACTTGAACTATAAGGGCAATGCTCGCTACTATCCGTTGGATATCTTCGAATTTAGAGATGGTTCTATTACACAAGGTCTTGTTATGAACCTTGGTATCACCAACAACTGGTTGTTCGAAGATAGCGACAACTATCAATACGACTATGTTGACGAGAACGGTGGCGACGCTACATTTACTATGAACTCGCTCTATTCTGCTGATGCTTGGGAACTCGACGGTGAAGGTCTCGACGACTGGTATACATACACAACCGGCGATTATGATCCTCAAACAGGTCTCCAAACCATCACGTTCACACTCGATGCTCTTCCCGACGGTGTTGACGAACGCGTTGCTGCTTGCAACATCAAGACATTCGGTGTCAGCCAACGCACATTCTACATTGCTCAACGTCGTCAAAGCGGTGTTGCTTCGATGAAGAACAACGCTAACCGCGTATCGGTTGTTAACGGCAACTTCGTGGTTAAGTCGAGCAAAGCAACTGCTGTTGAAGTTTACAACGTAGCTGGTCAAAAAGTTGCCGCTTCGAAGGTTAACGGTACTGCATTCATCCCGGCTGCTAACCTCGCTAAGGGCACTTACATGGTTAAGTTCAACGACAACACTGTTGTTAAAGTGATGAAGTAATAATCTTCTCCACAAATAACCTCTAAGGAGAGGCTGCCTGACAAGTTTAGGCAGTCTCTCTTTTTGTTTTCGTTGTTTTGTAGTAACTTTGCAGCCGCAAAAAGGTCAAGAAATGAGTATAATTTTAGGTATAGAGTCGTCGTGCGACGACACCTCGGCTGCCGTCATTCGCGACGGTGTGCTTCTGTCGAACGTCATAGCAAGCCAGAGCGTCCATGAGGCGTATGGCGGCGTGGTGCCCGAGCTGGCATCGCGTGCACATCAGCAAAACATTGTTCCGGTTGTCTCGGAAGCCATCAACCGCGCCGGAATCGGCAAAACCGACATCAACGCAATCGCTTTCACCGCCGGACCGGGGCTTATCGGCTCGTTGCTCGTCGGCACGCAGTTTGCCAAAGGTCTTTCGACGGCGTTGGGCATTCCGCTGGTCTGCGTCAACCATCTCCATGGGCACGTGCTTGCGCATTTCATCAAAGAAGACGAGTCGACCGAAGTGCCGGAGTTTCCCTATATGTGCCTGCTCGTCTCGGGCGGCAATTCGCAGATAATCATCGTCGACGACTACAATCGAATGCGCATCCTCGGACAAACCATCGACGACGCAGCCGGCGAGGCTTTCGACAAGTGCGCCAAGGTAATGGGCTTGCCTTATCCCGGCGGACCGCACATCGACCGACTTGCTGCCGAAGGCGACCCGTTGCGTTTCCGCTTCAGCAAACCGCATATCCCCGGGCTCGACTACAGCTTCAGCGGACTGAAAACGTCGTTTCTCTACACGCTTCGCGACGCAATTGCCGTCGACCCCGATTTCATCGAGAAAAATAAAGCCGACCTTGCCGCTTCGTTGCAGAAAACCATCATCGACATCCTTCTCGACAAGCTGGCGAAAGCCGTCGACGCACATCCCGAAATCCGACAACTCGCCATTGGTGGCGGTGTGTCGGCAAACAGCGGCGTACGCGCTGCCGTGGCTGACTTCTGCGCGGCTCGCGGTCTTCGTGCGTTCATCCCCAAGCGCGTGTTTACGACCGACAATGCCGCAATGGTAGCCATCGCCGGATGGTTTAAGTATAACGACGGTCAATTCTGCGACCTCGACATCGCGCCCTTCGCCCGCGTGGAGGTGTAAGAGGTAAGAGGTAAGAGGTAAGAGGTTGCTCTAACCCTTGTCGGAGGGGCTAAAAGTCGTCGGTTGTCAGGAATTGGCGTAATGTCAGGTGGTTTATGCCTTTGTAGTCTTGTGGCTTAATCATCGGATTCAGCGATACAACATATTTGGGGTAATTGTCTTGAATCTGAAGCAGGTTGAGATCGG
>JBJEDP010000252.1:0-3935 GCA_051872175.1 Candidatus Limisoma sp. | reverse complement strand
GATCTTACCCCGTCGTGGCTCGAATATGCGTTCTATCTGTCGTTCTTTCCGCAACTTGTGGCGGGACCGATTGTGCGCGCCGACCGCTTTCTTCCGCAGATGCGCGACAACCTGCCGGCGACGCGCGACATGGTCTATTCCGGGCTTTGGCTCGTCGTTGTCGGCATCGTGAAAAAAGCCATCATTGCCGACTATATTGCGCAATATAACGACCTGATTTTCGCCAATCCCGGCGGCTATGGCGGGCTTGAAACCATGATGGCGATTGCGGGCTATACGATGCAAATCTACTGCGACTTTTCGGGCTATAGCGACATGGCAATCGGCATTGCGCTGATACTCGGTTTTCGCTTGCCCGACAATTTCCGGCTGCCGTATCAGTCGAAAAACATTACCGAATTTTGGCGACGCTGGCACATTTCGCTGTCGTCGTGGCTGCGCGACTACGTCTACATACCGCTTGGCGGTAACCGTCGCGGTCGCGCGCGTACCTATATTAATAATCTTGCGACGATGCTCATCGGCGGACTCTGGCACGGCGCGGCATGGAAGTTTGTGTTCTGGGGCGGAATGCACGGCATTGGGCTGATGGTGCACAAGGCGTGCAAGCCGTGGCTCGACCGCACGCCCGATGCGTGGTATGTTCGTGCGCTGAGTTGGCTCGTCACGATGGTGTTCGTGTCGCTTCTGTGGGTGTTTTTCCGTGCGGATTCGTTCGGCGATGCGGCGACAATCATCGCACGTGCGTTTGCCGACTTCGACCTGTCGCATTTTGTGCCGTTTGTAGCCGAACGATGCACGTGGTGCGTTATGATGGTCGCAATCATCGCCTTTCACGCGCTGCCGTTAGGGTGGCTCGACCGCGCTTCGCGCCTGTTCGTCGACTCACCGTGGTGGGCTAAGTTGCTGATTTTTATTGTTGTAGTGCAACTTACTCTGCAATTTATGAGCGCCGAAGTCAAGCCGTTTATCTATTTTCTATTCTAAGACGAAAAATAAGGCGTGGAAAATTTTGCGTAATTAGAAAAACTTCACTACCTTTGCAGTCGCATAAAAAGAGAGGGGGTTAACTACCTATCGCATAGACAGTTTAAAACAACATATAGACCCAGTGCGGCGAGGCCGCATCGACCGAAGCGGCTGCGGCGCACGCTCGGGCGATTATGCTTATGCAACCTTGCGTCGCTAATTTATATAGAAATAACAAAAACAATAATAAGAAAATGATCATCGTACAAGTAAAAGAAGGCGAAAACATTGAAAAAGCCCTCAAGAAATTCAAAAGAAAATTCGAAAGAACAGGTATTGTAAAAGAACTTCGTCGCCGTCAGGCATTTGAAAAGCCGTCGGTTGCTAACCGCAAAAAAATGATGAAGGCAGTCTACGTACAACACCTCCGCACACAAGAAGATTAATTTTTCGACATTTTATTTGGATTTCTCAAAAAAGTTTTCTATATTCGTGGTATCAAATCCATGAATATGAACGACGAGAAATATATAAGATACTTACGGTATGAGCTGAATTATTCGGTTCATACCGTTTTGTCTTATTCCAAGGATTTGTCGCAGTTTGCGCAATTTCTTGGCGTCGAAGCGCTTGAGCCGAAGCGGGTGACAGTCGGCGACGTACGCGCATGGGTCTACAGTCTGTCGAAAGACGGGATGGCAGTGCGGACGGTGCGTCGCAAGGTGCAGTCGCTGCGTGCGTATTTCCGCTACTTGCAGAAAGAAGGCGTAGTTGATGCGAATCCTGTCGATGATATTCCGATGGCGAAAGTGCCGCATCCGTTGCCGGTGTTTGTGCGCGAAAAGTCGATGGACGACGTGCTCGATGCCGACTACAACTGCGCCGATTTTGTCGACGTGCGCAATCGCTTGATAGTCGAAATGCTCTACGAGACAGGTATACGCCGCGCGGAGCTGATAACGTTGGAGGATGTCAACGTCGACAGTCGTGCGGGCGAACTGAAGGTGTTGGGCAAGCGCAACAAGGAGCGCATCGTGCCTTTCGGACCACGGCTCTGTCGGCTGGTGGAGACCTATCGAGCGCTGCGTAAGAGCGTTGGGTCGGAGACCGACCGCTTTTTCGTAACCGAGAAAGGTCGCCCTGTCTATCCGACGTTGGTCTACAACGTGGTGACCGAAGCGCTGTCGTCGGTGACGGCGTCGAAGCGTTCGCCGCACGTGCTGCGACACTCGTTTGCCTCGGCGATGCTTAACCACGGCGCCGGCATTAATTCCGTTAAAGAATTGTTAGGACATGAGTCGCTTGCCGCTACGCAAGTCTACACTCATATCACCTATAGAGAGTTAAAACAAAACTACAAACACGCTCACCCAAGAGCACTAAAAAAAGGAGGGTAATATGGAAGTTAAAATTAAAGCCATCCATTTCGACGCAACTGAAAAGTTGGAAGAGTTTATCAACAAGAAAGCGCAAAAGCTTGCGCGTCGTAACGAATCGATTGCCACATTCGACGTGACGCTCAAAGTAGTGAAGCCCGAGACGGCGATGAACAAAGAGGCTGCCATCAAGCTGCTTGTACCCAATGCCGACGACTTGTTTGCATCGAAAGTTGCCGACACATTTGAGGAAGCAGTCGACCTCGCTATCGACGCACTCGATCGTCAGCTGGTAAAAATCAAGGATAAAAAGAAATAAGCCTGTATTGTTTGCATAGTAAAGGCTTATAGTTGTATTAGTTTAAGCCGCCGTAGCACTTCGGCGGCTTTTTTACACCTTATTATATATAGAATCGTCTATCGAGCGGCGGATTCTGTCGTCGGCAGGTGCGTTGTTGGTGGGGTTTTGGTAGTGAAAAAGGAAGAAATAAAGTGCTAAAAAACAAAAAACGGCATTTTTTGAAAAAAAATAATATGAAATATTTGTGAGATAAAAATAAATGCGTAACTTTGCACTCGCTTTGGGTCTTATGTAAAGACTCGGGAGCAGTTAAAAGCCTCTTTAGCTCAGTTGGCCAGAGCACGTGATTTGTAATCTCGGGGTCGTTGGTTCGAATCCGACAAGAGGCTCAAAGCAGGGCGAATACCAGAGTGGCCAAATGGGGCAGACTGTAAATCTGCTGGCTTATGCCTTCGGTGGTTCGAATCCATCTTCGCCCACAAATGCCTATGTAGCTCAGGGGTAGAGCACTTCCTTGGTAAGGAAGAGGTCACGGGTTCAAATCCCGTCATCGGCTCCAAGAAAATAGGAAAAATATAAATCGATTTAGTTAAACACAAAACAAAAATAAAGTTATGGCAAAAGAGCATTTTGAGAGAACCAAACCGCATGTTAACATCGGTACAATTGGTCACGTTGACCACGGTAAAACTACTTTGACTGCAGCTATCACTAAGGTGTTGGCAGAAAAGGGTCTTTCTGAGTTGCGTTCATTCGACTCAATCGACAACGCACCGGAAGAAAAAGAGCGTGGTATCACAATCAACACTTCTCACGTAGAATATGAAACAGCAAATCGTCACTATGCACACGTTGACTGTCCGGGTCACGCCGATTATGTGAAGAACATGGTAACCGGTGCTGCTCAAATGGACGGTGCAATCATCGTAGTAGCTGCAACTGACGGTCCGATGCCCCAAACACGTGAGCACATCCTTTTGGCTCGTCAAGTAAACGTTCCGCGTCTTGTTGTATTCTTGAACAAGTGTGACATGGTCGACGACGAAGAAATGTTCGAACTCGTTGAAATGGAAATGCGCGACCTTCTTAGCTCTTACGACTATGATGGCGACAACACTCCTATCATCCGTGGCTCTGCTCTCGGTGCCCTCAATGGCGAACCGAAATGGGAAGAGAAGGTAATGGAGCTTATGGATGCTGTTGACACATGGATTCCGCTTCCTCCGCGCGACGTTGATAAACCTTTCTTGATGCCGGTAGAAGACGTGTTCTCTATCACAGGTCGTGGT
>JBJEDP010000251.1:0-3955 GCA_051872175.1 Candidatus Limisoma sp. | reverse complement strand
TCTATCGATTGCACGCCTCGGCGACCACATTGTGGCTCACTTTGACGAATGGACGACGGGCATGGGACTTCTCTACCTCAACGCTCACGCTCCGCGCATCGCCACTGTGTTTACCACCCACGCAACGAGCATCGGCCGTAGCATCTGCGGCAACAACAAGCCGCTCTACGACTATTTCGAAGGCTACAACGGCGACCAAATGGCGGCTGAACTCAACATGCAGTCGAAGCATTCGCTCGAGAAGGCGGCAGCTCATACGGCTGACTGCTTTACGACGGTGAGCCAAACGACGGCTCGCGAATGCGTGCAACTGCTCGAGCGCGAGGCGGTGGTGACTCCCAACGGGTTCGAGCGCGACTTTGTGCCGCAAGCGTCTGCCTACGACGACCGCCGCAAGGCTGCTCGCACGACGCTGCTCAACGTGGCTAAACGCCTTACCGGCAAATCGTATAAAAGTGATACGTTCTTGATTGCAACGTCGGGACGTAACGAGTTTCGCAACAAGGGACTCGACATGTTTGTCGAAGCTGTCAACAAGCTCCGCAACGATGCTCCGCAACGCCACGCCGTGGCTTTTGTGCTCGTTCCGGCATGGGTGCAGGGTCCGCGTGCCGACCTTGAGGCTGCGCTCCGCTCGACCAAACGCACCGCCGAGCCGCTCGAAGACCCCGTAATCACTCACACTCTCTACAATTACGCTCAAGACAATATTTATAACCGCATACAGTATCTCGGGATGCACAACGCCGTGCACGAAACCGTCGACATAATCTACGTGCCTTGCTACTTGAACGGCACCGACGGCATCTTCAACATGTCATACTACGACTTGTTGATTGGCATGGACGCTTGCGTATTCTCGTCGTACTACGAACCTTGGGGATATACGCCGCACGAGAGCCTCTCGTTCGGCATCCCGACAATCACAACCAACTTGGCAGGCTTCGGACAATGGATTTTGTCGACTTTCGGCAACGACATGGCGGAATCGGGCTGCCGCGTTATCGAGCGCACCGATTCGAACTATCACGCCGCCGTCGACACTATTGCTTCGTCGCTCAGCGAACTGATGGCTATGCGTCCCGCGCAAATCAAACGTCTGCGCGCCGCTGCTATGGCGGCTTCGCGCCGTGCCGAATGGACCCAATTTATTGAATACTACGACGAAGCCTATAGCCGGGCTATCGACTCTCGATTGACTAAACTAAACAAGAAATAACTTTCAGGCTCTAAGCCTCTTAATTTTTATAATTTATGAAATTACAAGTTAGTAGCACAAATCAACCTGTGTGGCGCGACTTGAAAGTCCACACAGAACTTCCTGCAAAACTTAAATGCTTGGATGAACTTGCGCATAACCTATGGTGGTCGTGGAACAGCGTAGGCAAACGCCTTTTCCACGATATCGACCGCGAACTTTGGCGCTCTACCGGAGAAAACCCTGTGTTGTTGTTGCAAAAATTGTCGTACGAGCGCATTCAAGAGCTCGCCAACGACGAATCTATGGTAAACAGAATCAAATATGTTTACAAATCTTTTAAAGATTATATGAAAAAGCCGTTGCGCAAGGACGTTCCTTCCGTGTCGTATTTCAGCATGGAATACGGTCTCTGCTCGGCTCTCAAGATTTATTCGGGTGGCCTCGGCGTGCTCGCCGGCGACTATATCAAAGAAGCTTCCGACTCTTGCGTCAACATGACTGCTGTCGGCTTCCTCTATCGCTACGGCTACTTCACTCAAACACTGTCGATGGACGGCCAACAAATTGCCGAATACGACACTCAAGACTTCAACCAAATCCCCGTTGAGCCGGTTCTCGACGCCGAAGGCAAGCCGATGATTCTCGAAGTGCCCTACCCGGGTCGCATCATCTACTGCAACGTTTGGCGCGTTAACGTAGGTCGTGTTAAGCTCTACTTGCTCGACACCGACAACAACCTCAACTCGGAATTCGACCGCCCGATTACTCACAAGCTCTACGGCGGCGACTGGGAAAACCGTATCAAGCAAGAATACCTCCTCGGTATCGGTGGCGTTATCATGCTCCGTGCTCTCGGCATCAACACCGAACTCTATCACTGCAACGAAGGCCACGCCGCTCTGCTCAACCTCCAACGCCTCGTTGAATACGTCGAAAACGAGCACCTCTCGTTCGAAGTGGCTCTCGAAATGGTTAAAGCAACAGGCCTCTACACAGTTCACACTCCGGTGCCCGCAGGTCACGACTACTTCGAAGAAGGTCTCTTCGGAAAATATATGGGCGAATTCCCCGCACGTTTGGGCATCTCTTGGAACGACTTGATGAACATGGGCCGCGAAAACCCCGACAGCAACGACCGCTTCTCGATGAGCGTGTTCGCGCTCAACACCTGCCAAGAGTCGAACGGCGTTAGCTGGCTCCACGGCGAAGTGTCGAAGAAGATGTTCCAAGGCGTTTGGAAAGGCTATGCTCCCGAAGAATCGCACGTGTCGTACGTTACCAACGGCGTGCACATGCCGACTTGGGCTGCCAGCGAATGGAAAGAATACTACGAGAAAATCTTCGGCGACGAATATCTGGACAAACAGTCGGACGAAGCTACTTGGGCTCCTATCCTCAAGGCTAAAGAAGAAGACATTTGGGCTATCCGCGTTGCGTTGAAAAACAAGTTTATCAACTACGTGAAGCGCGAATTCAAAGAAACATGGCTCAAAAATCAAGGCGACCCCTCGCGCATTATGTCGATTATGGACAAAATCAACCCGAATGCGCTCATCATCGGTTTCGCTCGCCGTTTTGCCACTTACAAACGCGCTCACTTGCTCTTCACCGACCTCGACCGTCTCTCTAAGATTGTCAACAACGAGCAATTCCCCGTGCAATTCGTATTTGCCGGCAAGGCTCACCCCGCCGACGGCGCAGGTCAAGGCTTGATTAAGCGCATCGTCGAAATCTCGAGAATGCCGCAATTCCTCGGCAAGATTATCTTCCTCGAAAACTACGACATGACGCTCGCTAAGCGCCTCGTTTCGGGCGTTGACGTTTGGCTCAACACTCCGACTCGTCCTCTCGAGGCTTCCGGTACATCGGGCGAAAAGGCAGAGATGAACGGCGTGCTCAACTTCTCCGTGCTCGACGGATGGTGGTATGAAGGCTACCGCGAAGACGCCGGCTGGGCGCTCACCGACAAACGCACTTTCACCGACCAAGATCAACAAGACAAACTCGACGCGGCGACGATCTACTCGATGCTCGAAAACGAAATCATTCCCAAATACTTTGCGAAAAATTCCAAAGGCTATTCGCCGGAATGGATTCAATACATCAAGAACTCTATTGCACACATCGCACCCAACTTCACTATGGAGCGCATGATTAACGACTACATCGCTCGCTTCTACTCGAAGGAAGGTAAATACTACAAAACTCTCAAGCGCGACAACTACGCTAAGGCTAAAGAACTCGTGGCTTGGAAAGAGAACGTGGTGAACCACTGGGATGGCGTTCATGTTGTTGAAACCAACATTCCTAACGACCTCTGCAACGCTGTGTTCGGCAAAGAGCACACTATCACCGCGAAAATCAACACCAACACTCTCGCCGACGACCTTGGCGTGGAAATGGTGGTTTACTCGAAAGAAAGCGGCGAACACAAATTCCACAACCGCATCGAGTTTAAGGAGATTGCTCGCGACGGCGACATAGTTACCTACGAGTTGAAGAACTTCATCACCGACTCGGGTGCGTACGACTACGGCTTCCGCATCTTCCCCAAGAATCCGGAACTCGCTCACCGTCAAAGCTTTGCTTACATGAAGTGGTTCTAAGCAATTAGAAACATCATAACAAAAAAGTCAGCATCGGGGCAGTCCTGATGCTGACTCTTTTATATTCAGTTCTGTCGATCGCGCTGAGGCGCGACGTAACCATCCGAAATAAGCCGACTTTCGCCAGGCTTGTGGCTGCGCTAACTTT
>JBJEDP010000250.1:0-3956 GCA_051872175.1 Candidatus Limisoma sp. | reverse complement strand
CGGTAACAGGTGCTGTGCTCGAAATCGACATCGTGGCACAAATCATCCGCAAAGATGCCGAGTCGCAACTCGCCTCATACGGATGGAATTTCCCGTGGTAATGACGCCTGCGATGCGGTTAGAAGCGAACTTCTCCAAGGTTTGGATTCCCCAACAACCAATAAATAACAAAGAACTCCGGTGAAAATCATTTCGGTCATAATAGGCATAATTCTTGGCTTTGCTATCGGCAACGCAGAAAGCCGCTACTATGACTACTTGACCGGCTTCGACAGCATTTCCACAAACACCGTCGACGGATATCTGCAACTGAAAAGTTCTCGCAAAGCGCCGATTTTCGACGCTACGCCCTACAACGTCGACTGCGAATCGTTCTACTACAAAATCCGCCTCCGTGCCACTACGACAAAAGGCTCGTCGCTCCTCGCCGACTACAGCCGACATCGCCACGGCGTGGTGTGGAACTACGTAGACAACCGCAACTACTCCGCACTCGAGCTGTGCACGCCGCCAAAGACCTACGACGACTTGACAAACCGTCATTCCATGCTTGCCGAAGTCTACACCCTTGTCGACGGCGTAAAGACCGTACACTACACCGACGAAATAACCGACGGCATCGACTGCGACGGCGGATACAACTCCGTATGCCTAATCTACAACGGAAAACGCCTGAAAATCGAAATCGGCAACCACTTTTTCAAAACGCTTTGCACAATCGACAGCGTCAGATTCGGCAAAACGACAGCTATCGGATGCTTTGCCGCGCCGAAGACCTTAGTAACCGTCAAAAGAATAGAATTTACGAGCAAACCCAAGCCCCAACCCGACAAAATAACCTTCAGCCGTGCACAAATCGACAGCATTTTCGCCGCATCAACCGACCCGAAAGAAGGCTACTGGCAATATCTCGACCGCACTATGGACGAATCGAAGATGCGCTTGGGCGGAAAATACACCATAGCCATCGTCCGAAATGGCGACGGCTACGACTTGCTCTATATCGACGGTGCAATCACTCTTCCCGACCGCTGGAAACCGATGATGCTCAAAGGGCGACTCGCCGACACAATCTTTATCGACCACTACAACCTGACGTGGTACGACGCCGAGAAAGACATTATCGACGACGAAGGCAACGCGGACTTTACCGACAACATTCTCAGCCTGAAACTGCCCATCAACAAGACCGAAGTGCGCCTGTTCAAACTGCCTCGATAAGGTCCGCCTCGCCTACGTGCCAACTATTTAATATAGCCCGTGCCGTGGCAATGCGAGCAATGAACATGCGAATGGCCGTTCGACGGATAATAGTCTTTACCGCATTCCGAGCAATGCTTTTTAGTTTCCGGCAAGCCGTACGTCGGAGTAGAATAATATTTCGTCACCTTGCCCGTACCGTTGCAATAAGCGCATTTTCTGCCCGCAGAAGTACTGCCGCTGCTCTTTGTCGACGTTGTCGTTCCGCCCGACGAATACGAACTGCCCGTGCTCGAATACGATGTCGTGGCATAACTGCCGGAATTCCACGTTGAGTAATTGGAGGTAACCGGAGAAGTTGCCATCATCGAATTGCCGTACATACTGCCGTAGGCGCTGCCCGTACCGCAGCCGGTAAGCCCCATCAGCATTCCTTCTCCAAAACTGCCGCAAGACGATATTGCGAATACAAAAACCATAAGAACCGTGTAGATTGAAAACTTTTTCATTGTTTATTGTTTTTTTTGTTATTATTTTTGTTATTTGCCTATTTATGGCAAGACTGCGGCGGAAGTAACCAATGTTTGAAAAAATTTTTCAACTGATTATATGGTCGATGGAAAGAATCTGACTGCGCCGGTTGTTTTTCCGTTTTTTGTCACTAAATTTGTGGTCTAAAAACAAAGCGATGAAAACTTCTATACTATATATATTTATAGCGTTGCTGTTAGCCTCGTGCACTAAGGCTAAAACCGACGGGACAGCGGCGACTATGGACTATGCCAAAGGGCTGACCATCACGCACGGCGACGGCTACACTCGCGTCGACGTTGCCGACCCGTGGAACGCCGGGCAAACGCTGCAAACTTACCTCCTTGTGCCGCGCGACTCTGTCGTGCCCGACAATCTGCCTCGCGGAGTCGTTGTTCGCACGCCGCTACGCCGCGCACTTGTCTACTCCGACGTGCACGCGCGCGCAATTCGCGACCTTGACGCAATCGGCGCCATCGGCAGCGTTTGCGATGCAGAATACTTCAAGACTCCGGAAATCGTCGACGGACTGCGTTCGGGACGCGTCGTCGATTGCGGCTCGACGATGTCGCCGACTGTTGAACGAATCGCCGGATGTTCGCCCGACGCCGTGCTGCTTTCGCCGTTCCAAAACGCAGGCTACGGAGCACTCGACAATCTCGGCATACCGATTATCGCCCTCGCCGACTATATGGAATCGACTCCTCTCGGTCGCGCAGAGTGGATAAAATTCTTAGGACTCTTATTCGACCGCGAAACCGCCGCCGACTCGATTTTCGACACCGTCGCCGAACGCTATACGACGCTGCGCGAGCAACTTGCCAAAACGGAGCAACGTCCGAAAGTGCTTACCGAATACGTTATCAGCGGCGTGTGGTACGTTCCCGGCGGAAAAAGTTATAAGGCAACCCTGTTGACCGACGCCGGAGCCAACTACCCGTGGAGCGACGACAACTCGACCGGCTCGCTGTCGCTCGACTTTGCTCGCGTGTTAGACCGCGCAGCCGATGCCGACTACTGGCTGGTAACCACCATCGGCAACGAACTCACCCTCGACGGTTTCCTCAGCCTCTATCCGCACAACGACCGATTTGAAGCCTTCCGCAAGCGCAACGTCTACTACGCAAACACGCTGGTAAGCACCGTTTTCGAAGAAACGCCATTCCATCCCGATTTGCTCCTGCAAGAGTATGCCAAGATATTCCATCCGGAGATGTTCCCCGACTATCAACTGCGCTACTTCCGGCGCATAAATGCTACGACAAATGAATAGATTCGGCGTTATAATGATAGCATTGACCGCGGCACTCGCAGCCACCTGCTGTGCGCTGCTGCTCGTCGGTTCGGTCGACATTCCGGCAGCCGACGTCGTCGACATCCTTCGCGGACACGACGTAGGCAACGAAGCATGGCGCTTCATCATCGTCGAAAGTCGCATACCGCTGGCTGTTACAGCGGCACTGTCGGGAGCGGCATTAGCCGTATGCGGATTACTCCTGCAGACAGCGTTCAACAATCCACTCGCCGACCCGTCGATACTCGGCGTTTCGACCGGTTCGAGCCTCGGCGTGGCAATCGTTATGCTTCTCGGCGGCGGTGCGCTCTACACGAGTCTCGGCGGCTATTTTGCCACACTCGGAGGCGCACTCGTCGGCGCTCTGGCTGTTATGGCGATTCTGCTTTTCGCCTCGACATTAGTAAAAAGTTCGACGATGCTATTGATTATCGGCGTGCTAATCAGCTATTTAACATCATCGGCAATTAGTCTTCTCAACTTCTTTGCCACGCAAGAAGGCGTCCATTCGTTCGTCATTTGGGGCATGGGCAACTTCTCCGCCGTGACGATGCGCCAACTGCCGATGTTTGCCGCAACGGTAGTCATCGGGCTGCTGCTTTCGCTTATGATGATTAAGCCTCTCAACGCACTGCTGCTCGGGCAACGCTATGCCGAAAACTTAGGCGTAAACCTACGCACGGTGCGCAACACGCTGCTGCTGCTCACCGGACTGCTGACGGCAATCGTCACCGCTTTCTGCGGTCCAATCGGCTTTATCGGGCTCGTCGTTCCGCACCTTTCACGACTCCTGTTGGGCACGTCCGACCATTTTCGCCTCATCCCGGCTACTATCATTCTGGGCGCTGTCAGTGCTTCGCTTTGCACACTCGTCAGCGTGTTGCCCTCGTCGGGACTCATCCCCATCAACGCCATAACGCCGATTGTCGGT
>JBJEDP010000249.1:0-3957 GCA_051872175.1 Candidatus Limisoma sp. | reverse complement strand
TTCCCAATGGTATTCTTTCGGCGGACGGTCGAATGCCGTCAAGACGAACATCAACACTTCCGTACCCATACCAATCGAGAGCAATGCGTTACCGCCGGGAAGGTGCAAAATCTTGAACAAAGCACCCCAGATAACGACGGCTGCACCGATACTATATGCAAAGTTGAAAAACCTTTGTCCCTTTTCGCCTGAAAGGAAGGCTTCTACGCTGTTTTTATACTTCTTAATTTTGCCCATTTTGTAGCAATTTTATTTGTTCTGAAATTATTTCTTTTTACGACCTTTAGCAAACCCCACTTGCGTTCTTACGCAACGGAAACCGATGTAAGAGCGTTGCTCGTTCTGATATTCCCACATGCGCAAGTCGGCGCGCACGTTGTGTGCAATGTCTTTCCACGAACCGCCTCTGACGATTTTACGCTTAGCCTTGTAGGGGTCTTCCTTGGCTGCGTTGTAGCGATATTCGGGGTTGATGTCGTTGGTGAGTCGGTCGATGCTCTCGGTGTAGGCTGTCGACGTCCATTCGCTGACGTTACCTGCCATATCGTAGAGTCCGAAGTCGTTCGGGTCGTAGGTTCCGACTTTCGACGTAATCAGATTGCCGTCCTTGATGTAGTTGCCGTCGCCGGGCTTGAGGTTGGCATAGAAGCAACCGCTGTCGGAGATGGGAAAATCGCCCTCCCAAGGATATTTGTTGGCTTCTTTACCAACGCGAGCGGCAAACTCCCACTCTGCCTCGGTCGGCAAGCGATAAGGCTCGATGTAAGCGCCTTGTTTGCCAATCGAACGACGCAAATAGTCGGTGCGCCAGTTTGCGAACGCATTCGCTTGCTCCCAGCTGACGCCGACAACGGGATAGTCGGCATAGCCCGGATGCGAAAAATACATACGCGTATAAGGCTCGTTGTAGGCGTTGTCGAAGTCGTTAATCCACGCCGTGGTGTCGGGATAGACGTTCACGATATAAGTATTCAAGAAGTCGTAGTTGCCTGTGAGTCGACGAGTGACGGTTTCGCGCACGATGTCGCCGTTGTCGTTGACATAGGCTGTATCCTTCGAAATCATCGGCATTTCGTCGCTGACGGGCACGTCGGTATTGTAGACGCGCGTAGCCGGGTCGAGGCGATTCTTACGCTTTGCCGCATCCGTGAGATTATAGATTTCGTAGCGATAGTTCATCTGCGTCGGGTCGAGCTCCCACACTCCCGAAATCGGGTTGTAGCGATACACGCTGGCAATGGCGCGCTGCTCGTCTTCCGACGGGTTACGCCACGGGATGGGCTTCTTCCAGTTGAGGTGTGGAGTTATCGGATTGCCTTCTTTGTCTTCTTCAATCTTAAACTCTTCGTCGCCACCGTAAGCCGGGTCGGCAAGACGCTCGCGGATTATCGAGTCGCGAACCCAAAGCACGAATTGCTTATACTTGGCATTGGTTATCTCCGTCTCGTCCATCCAAAACGATTCTACCGACATACCGTTCGGATTTGCCTTGATGTTCCATGTCGAATCGTCTTCGTTAGGTCCCATCTTCATCGAACCGCGGTCGACAAGCACCATCCCGTAGGGCGTTGGCTCGCCGAGCGCCGTACCTCGTACTCCGGTAACTTCGCCGCCACCTTCTCCTGCCGACGTTTTCGACGAGAAGGCACACGACGTTGCCATCAGACTAACTGTAATGTATAAAACTACTTTCTTCATATTGTTTTGTTACATTATGCGAATGCTCTTATGTTTATTTTTGTTCTTATCTCCTAAGTTCAATTTCACGTTATAGCCGACAAACACCTCGTGCGAGCCGCTACTGGCTTTCGAAATCGCCGACGTCGGATAGTCGTAGTTGTAACCCACAAAGAAGTTCTTAAACTCGGCGCCTAACTGCACCGATACGGCATCTTTGTAGCGATATGCCACGCCTCCCGACAAGAATTTGTTATAGCGCACGCGGGCTGTAACCTCCGGCTGAACACTCTTAAAGTCGCTGCGGACCATAAAAGAGGGCTGTATTTCAAATAACGTATTTTTTATCGGAATATTGCTACCGCCCATAAAATAAAACATCCGTCCGGCTTGCGTCTCATACATCGCCTCGTCGGAACCCTCGTCGGTGTTGAGCGATACGGTCGGCTCCATAACGTGAGTTGCCGATACACCTGCCCAGAACCATTTGTGCGTATAGTAGACGCCGGCATTCATATCGAACGCCGTGCCGTGAAGGTCGTTGCGCGGAATTGCGTCGTCGGTGTCTTGGTGAAATTCATCGTCGTCGGGAATGTAGACCTTCGAGCCCTTGAAATTCTGGTCGAAAATACCAACTTGCACGCCAATCGACAGCTCTCCGCCGAACAACTTTTGCTTATACGCCACCTGCGCTCCCGCATTCAGATTCGAGAAAAGTCCGATGCTCTCCTGCTGGAACATAACGCCCACGCCGATGCGCTTCTTCCCTATCTTAACGGGCATATCGGCACTCGCCAAAAACGCTGTCGGCGCATTCGGAATGCCAACCCATTGCAAACGCGTGCCGCCCATAATGTGCAGATAATCCGTCCTGCCGATGGCTGCCGGGTTGTAGTACGACGGCAACGCCCAGTATTGCGACAACTGCGTGTCGACTTGCGCCGAACACGTAAACACCGTCGCAACCGCCACGACGATTGCCATCCTTCTTCCTATGTCTCTTAATCCAAACACTTCTACTCAAAATAAAATGTAAACACTACCATATTCGAGACAGCCTTGTCCAACGAATTGGTATATTTCAGTTTGTCAGGGTCTTCAGCCAAGTCGGGACTGTCTTTTTTCAGCAGATTCTTCAATCCGAAGCAAAACTTAACCTCGGGAATAAACTTAAAAAACGGCACGTAGACGTCAAGTCCCAAGCCCACCGTGGCATAAAGGTCCGTATTGCTCAACTGCAGCAACTCGCCGTCCTTCTTCTTCGACACGTCGAACGACGCCATAACGCCGGCTGTGACGTACGGACGCATATTGTGATAGCGAAGCGCCGACACCTTTAGGTCGACCGGAACGACAACGCTACTGTTTTTGATGTTTTGCTTTTCGACATTTCCGCTGACTGATTCGCGAAAAGTCACCGTCCGGCTGCCGAAATACATTCCCGGCGAAAAGCGGAGATTGAAATGCTGCCCAAGGCGCAAATCGCCCAGCATATTCACGCAAAATCCCGGCTGCAAATCAGTCACGTCGGCAAACCACGACTCACCGCTCTCGGTCGTATAACCGTTGTGCGTAAGCCACAGACTCTGGTTCTGAAAGCCCACCGAAAAGCCGTAGTGGATGCGCTTCATATCCGCATAAGGACGATTGAGTATCTTGTCGTTGTCCTGCGCACGCACAGTCGACGACAACAACACCGCCAAAATCACTGCAATATGAACCAAAAATTTTTTCATATACTCCTTTAACGCAAAAAATCGGCGATTATTGCCAACATTGCAAATTTTCGTGAAATTCATTTCTGAAAAGCGGAGAGCGGAGTGTGGAGAGCGGAGAGGCAACCCCGTACCCCTTACCTCTTACCCCTTACCTCTTTGCATTCTTCATCTTGCATAAGATAGTATATGTCAGAGAAAACTGCTTACTATATGTTCGCCAAACGGATAAGGATTGGCAAACGAGTTGATTTCTATAAGCAACTGACCGTAAAGGAGGCTACTAATAGGAGCTATTCCCTTTACTGACGGATAGGTGTAATATGATTTACGATAGCGAGAACCTTTGCTTGTTAAGCCGGGTCGTTCAATGGCTGTCAGTCCTTCTGCCATGGATTTTTCGGTTGCACGAATCACTCTTTTGATCTTTGCATCGCTTCTCGACAATTGACACAATGCTTTCGAAATCCAATAGTCTTTTTCAATAAATCCGGCATTTATACCCAAGCCGCCATTTCCTTTCGGTTGGCTCGCACGCAGAATAATTTCAGCGAACAGAGCCTTG
>JBJEDP010000248.1:0-3980 GCA_051872175.1 Candidatus Limisoma sp. | reverse complement strand
CGTCTCGGCGTCGACCGATCGGAGATTATCGACTTCGATTTGATGGTCTATAATTGGCAAAAAGCGGTGCGCACAGGCATTCAAGGCGAATTGGTTATGTCGGGTCGAATCGACGACCTGAGTATGGCGCATGCAGCCATCGAAGCCATCGTCGACGGCAGTGGAACGGAGTGTACGCGCGTGGCGGCAATCTTCGACAACGAAGAAACCGGCAGCGGCACAAAGCAAGGAGCGGCGTCGCCCGTGCTCAAATCCATCCTGCATCGCATCGACTTGTCGCAGGGCGGCAACGACCTGACGTTCTATCAAGCCATCGAGCGTACGTTTATGATTTCGGCGGATAATGCTCACGCAACGCATCCCAACTATCCGGAAAAGTACGACCCGACGAATCATCCGCTGATGGGCGGCGGTCCGGTTATCAAAATCAACGCCAACTGCAAGTATATGACCGACGCACATTCGTCGGCGGTGTTTGCCGAACTCTGTCGCGAAGCCGGCGTGCCCGTGCAGTATTTCGTCAACCATTCCGACTCGGCAGGCGGCTCAACTTTGGGTAACATCCTGACGTCGCAAATCGACATTGCCGGCGTCGACGTCGGTAACCCGATTTGGGCGATGCATTCGGCGATGGAGACCGGCTCGGCGTTCGACCACGAGTGTATGGTCAAAGTGTTTACGCACTTCTTCTCGTAGACGTCCATCTGCTACGAAACAGCGAGGCGATGCTCCGTTCAATCGGGCATCGCCTCGAATCATAATTTGGGTTGATAAGAGCGCTCTTTTACAAAACAGGTTCTTCCTGTTTGTTTTTTTTCGATTTGCCGCCCCAGGTGATGTTCATACCGATGTTGACGTGTGCGTTGGCGTCGCCCACGGGAATGCCTTGCGGCGTGATTTTGCCCATAGTGTGGTTGGTGCCGACGAAGAAGTTGAATCCCCGCGGATGGAAGTTGATGACCCATCCAAACGACGAGCCGAACGTGCTGTAAGCATAGTTCACCGATGCCTCAAACCATTTTACCGGCGCAATGTTGGCAGAGAGGCGAGCCTCCGACCAGGTGTGCACGCCGTTGAATTGCGTCGACGAAAGCAAGCCGAATTTGAGGTTGCGATAGGTCGGCAGTGCGTATTCTACTCCGGCGTTGAGCGTGGCAGCGAGTGCTGTTGTGCGTGCCTTGCAGTTTTTGTCTTCCTCGAGGGTGAAGAAGTCTTCGAGGTCGTCTTGGATTTTGTCGATTTGGTCTTCCAGTTTGCCCGGGTCGCCATCTTCGGCGTCAATCACTATCATCTCGTCGAATCCGTCGAACGTGTATTGATTTTTCAACTGTGCGGCAATACCTTTTTTCCACTTGATAAAGCCCAGGTCGAGCACGGCGGCAGATACTTTCAGCCCCGGCACGACGTCGCGAAAGTCGTATTCGAATCCGAGGTCGACAGCCGTACCGAATCCGCCTACGCCGAACTTGTCGACATCGATGCCGTCGATATCGTTGTCTTCATCGTAGGTAAACGTCGCTTTGTTGAGCGAAATGTCGGCGGTACCGTCGGCTTCGATTGCCCAACGGTCTTGCCCCATTGTGAGTTTCATGCTGCGCACGTTGGCATCGATGTTAGCCAAGCCGATGAGCATTTTGAGTTTTGCGCCGATAGATAGTCGGTCGCCGGCGAGTCGGTGGCTGTGGCCGAGGGCAATCTCCGTGTAGGCGTTAGCGCGGAAGTTTAGGTCGTGGATGTTGTATTCTGTCGAGGCGTCGCTCATTCCTCGTTTTGCAAACTCGAAGAGTTCGTAGGGAAGATTTGCCGAGCCGTTGACTTTTGCACCGATTTCGATGGTGTTGAATCCTCCTATACCGTTGAATCCCATGCTGATGACGGGCATAGATGCCGATATGTTCAGTAGGTTCTTGTCGTGCAAGCGGTTGAGAAACTTGTCGGCATCGACCTCGGCGTTCATAAACGTGGTGAGGTCGTAGCCGTTGCCGTCGTAGGGGTAGATGAAGTCGTCGACGCCGATGTTGCCTTGCATCCCGACGTTTAAGTTGCCCAAAACGAACAGCGGCATGTTGATGTAGCCTCGTTCGGCGGCGAATGCCGGGTTGAGTTGATGGCGGTACGACATTCCCTCCATAAAATAGGAGGAGTTGTTATATTGAGCCGATGCTGTTGCACAAACCGCAGCGGCAATGCTAATTGACAATGTCCGAAGAAAGAAGTTAATTCGTTTCATAACACATAGGGATTTCGGTTAGTTCAAATCGATTTTTACGCCACCCGGCACTTTGAGCCGAATGTTGCGGAATTGTATTGTTTGGTTGGCATTGATGATGCGTTGCGATTCGGGCGTCGACTTGTTGGCAGTGGCTTTGAGCGTGATTTCCACGCCGTCGAGCAGACTGATGTTTCCTTTCCGGGTCGAGGCAATTTCTACGATGATATCCGATGTGCTGTTTGCCTTGATGATGTTGTCGGCTTGCCCTACGACCTTAACGGTTGCGGTAACGCCGTCGATAGGGTGACGTTCGCCCGACGAGTCGGCAACGCCGAGTCCTACAGCCGAGATTTCGACGTCGAGCGGCACTTTGTTGATAGCCGTGCCCGTGACGTTGAGCGCGTCGAAGTCATAGTCGCGGATGTCTTCGTTCCATTCGCCAAGGTCGTCCTTGTAGGTCAGGCAGAAGTCGTCGCCGAATCGGAAAGGAGCCCAAACCGAGTAGTCGGTGTCGAACGAATAGTCGGTATCGAGGTTTACGGTAGTTTCTTCTTTGCCGGCGTTTGCCGTTACGTCGACATATATGTATTCCGGAATCTTTTGGATTAATTTCGGCAGGTCGGGTGTGCTTACGTGCACGATAGTCTTATCGTCGGGTGCGTACGGCGAAATGCAGTAGGTTTGCGCCGATTGCGCCGGGATTCGGAATGAGGGAGGCGTAATCACAACCTTCGCCGAACCCGCCGTTGCCGTCAGCCGTGCGTTGATGTCGGCATTGACCGGAGTGGCGTTGTTGGCTTTGAAAAGAATCATCGGGTTGTAGAGGTCGAGCACAACGTCTTGGTCGCGTAAGAATTTCGGCAATTCGCCGATAGTGATTGGGTCGATTGTAACATCGATGTTGGGATTGAAAATGCCTTTTGCTCCTGTGATGTGCACTTTTTTGTCGCTTTTGACGGCGTCTTTGATGTAGACTTGCGACATGAAGACAAACGATGGCATCGTTATGCCCTCTTGGGTTATATCGTTGGAGTTGACAGCGACTTCGCCGTAGAGTTTCACCGTGCCGGTTACGTCGAGAGTGCGGTTTGCGGTGTTCATCATGCCGTTGACGATGTTAAAGCCTTTCACTCTGACGTTTACCGTAACCTTGTTGCCCGACTTTACTTCCACATTTCTTACGTGAACGGTGTTGCCGGCTTCGACATTTTCGGCAATCAAGTAGTCGGGAAGGTCGACAACGATATCTTTGATTGTCGCTTTCTTGATTTGTTCGGAACTGTAGGAAAGGTCAATCGACAGATTTATGTCGGCATAGACTTGCGAGAGCGATTCGATTTCGTCGGGTAGGTTGGAGGTGTTCATCTCGAAGTCGGTGGTATAGTCTTCCTCGTTGAGGACTGCGATATAGTTGATGCCCGATTCGGCTGAGTTGGCAAAAAGCATTGTTTCGGGCACGAACTCAAGTTCTCTGTATATGGGCTTGATGTCGGGCTCGGCGAAACTGAAACCGTTGACGTGGATTGACGTTGACGATGGTGTGCCCGCCTTTGAGGCATAGTAGTTGCCTGTCGCTTCGTCGATGTAGACTAAATCGCCGGCGTCGATTTTGAGAATCTTAGTTACCGGGATGGCTTCTGTCTCGCCACCGGGGATGGCAAATTCGCTACCTCCGATTTGAATGGTTAGGTCGATGTCTTTCTGCAAGTCGTAAGCATCGTCGACGCACGACGAACATAGTGATAAGAATAAGCTCGACACATAGATT
>JBJEDP010000247.1:0-21156 GCA_051872175.1 Candidatus Limisoma sp. | reverse complement strand
TAACCGCTCTCTACGAGACAGGCGAATCGCTCTACTCCAACCTCGTGACCATCGAAAAGCAAGGCGGCTTGTCGGCGATTGGCGCTGCGCCGGTCGTATTCGCATCGCGTGGCAGAATCTGCTACTCGGGCGTTGCAGGCACCATCGACGTTTATACGACAGCCGGCATCGCAGTCGCTTCGTCAGCTAAGGCAAACGGCTCGTTTGCAGTCGCTCCGGGCACTTACGTTGTAAAATCGGGACGTTATACATTTAAATTAATAGTTTATTAACATATAGCATTATGAAACACTTTTTCTTAAGGTTTGTTGCTGCAGCCCTGCTTGGGACAGCGACTACAGCTTACGGTCAAACGGTGGTGTATGAACAGCATTTCGAAACCCAAAGTGCGTTCGACACTATGACTGCCGTCAATGCTGACAATAACAATTACGGCAACACGCGAGGCGTGTGGAAGTGGAATAGTTACGGCACAAAAGCTGCCTACATCTATCTTTCGACGTATTCTGATGATTGGGAAGCAAACGACGACTATCTGTTGACGCCCGAAATCGCTCTCGAGGCGGGTAAGGCTTATTCGTTGTCGTCGCTCATCGACGGCTACTTTTCGTCGGATGTTGCAAAATGTCAGATAGCCGTCGGCACAGGCGACGACCCAACGACGTTCACAGTTTTGTACACTAACGAAAACATCAAGACCGCGACGGGGTTCACGGTAGAACAACAGTTCGAAGTGCCGCAGTCGGGCAACTATCGCATTTCGTATCGCGCCTATGGCGTGGCGCTTCGCGTTGACGACATCGTGCTTACCGACATTGGTCTTGCCGGCGCTCCGGCGGCTGTGTCCGACTTGGTTGCCACGGCGGCTGCCGATATGTCGCTCTCTGCCGACATCTCGTTCGTGACGCCTACGTTGACATCCACCGGCGGTACTCTTGCCGCTATTTCGAAGGTGGAACTCTATCGCGGCGAAGATTTGATTAACACTTACGAGGCTCCCGCGCTCGGCGCTACTTTGACGTGGACAGATGCTGCGGCTTCGGTGGGTTATAACACCTACCGCGTCATCGCTTATGCCGACGATAAAGTTGGCTCTGAGGCCTCGACGACCGTTTACGTCGGTCCCGACACGCCGAAGGCTGTTACCGCACTGACTGTCGCTGCCGTTGCCGACGGATTCACTTTGTCGTGGACCGCTCCGACAAAGGGCGCCGTTCTCAACTCCGATTTGGATGCGAGCGCTTTGACTTATACGGTTACGCGCCTCGTCGGCGACGCTGAAACCGTTGTGGCTTCCGGCGTGGCTGAAACATCCTACACCGATGCTTTCGCTCCTGCCGAACTTACAAAGGTTAGTTATAAAGTCGAGGCTAACTACCACGGCACGACGAGTGAGGCTACCGCTTCGTCGGCGCTCATTGCCGGTAAGGCGGCTCTGCCATTCGACGATTCGTTCGCCGGAAAGACCCTCAACGAGTTTTGGGCTATGGAAACATCTACGTCTTCTTATGTGTGGACTCCCGTTAGCACTACATCGCGCTTGAACGCATCACCGGTTGACAGCGATGGCGGTATGCTGTTCTACAACTCATATAGTTCATCCAGTGGTAATTATTGCCGCTTGATTTCGCCGATGTTGAACATCGCCGACGCTACTTCTCCGATGTTGTCGTTCTATATCTATCACAACACATCGAATAGCAATTCTGCCGACCGCGTTGTTGTTGAGGTTAAGACCGACGGTGGCGAATTTACCCAAGTAGGTACGTACAATCGTTACTCAGAAACGGAAGGCTGGGAGCAAGTGTTTATCGATTTGAGCGGTTATAAAACAGCCTCAACGTTCCAAATCTCGCTCAAAGCGGTTTCTGCTTACGGTACGGATATGGTTATCGATGCCGTGTCAATCTACGACGATGTTGCTCCTTCAGCGCCGAAGCCTGTCGACAACTTTAAGGCTGTGATTACTTCCGCATCGACTTATTCGATTAGTTGGGCAGCTCCGACGGCGACTGTCAAAGAAAAGCCCATCAATGCCGAAGGCTTGACCTACGACGTTTGGCGAATTCTTGACGGTGAAGAGACGTTGCTCAAATCCGCTTACGCTCGCGAAGAACTCAACGACACTTACGAGCCGCAAGACTTGCAAAAATTGCAATATAAGGTAGTCGCTCATTACGACGGTCTTGACAGTGCGCCTGCGCTCTCGAACGAACTGGAAATCGGCTTTATAGAGATTCCGTTTGCCGACTCGTTTGCCGGAGCAACAATTTCCGACCAATGGACTCTCACCGCAACTAACTCATCTTATCCTTGGACGGCGGTTTCGTCGGGTTCCAGTCCGTCAGCATCGCCCTACGATGCCGATGGAGGTATGCTGATGTTCAAATCGTATAGCGCTACAGCCGGCTCTGTTGTTACAATGACAACTCCGCCGCTCAATATAGCGTCGGCAGTTAACCCCGTAGTTGAATTTTGGATGTATCACGATTCCGGTTCGTCGAAAGACGACCGACTTAATGTGCTGATTTCGTGCGATGGCGGTGATTTCCAACTTATCGAAGGTGCTAATATTCCGCGTAATTCCACTGAAACAGGTTGGACGAAACATACTTTCTCTCTTGTGGGCTATAAAGATGCCGTTTCGGTAAAAGTTCAATTTAAGGGTATTTCCGAATATGGTAACAACATCTTTATCGATGCCATCAACATCTATGGCAAGGCTGAATACGACTTGTCTGCCGTAGTTCTTGATGCTCCCGAGAAAGTTTATACCGGCAATACAGCCGATTTTACGGTCAAAGTTCGCAACAACAGTGCTGCTACTGTTGCAGGAACAAGCTATCAGGTCGACCTCTACAACGGCGACGCTCTCGTGACGACTGTCGACGGCGTTGATATCGACGTCGACGCTATTGCCGAGATTCCCGTTTCGCTGTCTTACTCAGTTTTTGATGCGGCAACCTACAACTATTATGCGGAAATCGTCTATCGTGCCGATGAAGTCGGCGAGAACAACAGCACTGCTCCCAAAACTGTTGTCGTCGCAACTTATCCTGCACCTGCCGTCGACGACCTCGCCGGTAGCATTTTCGAACTTAAGAGCGTTGCAACGTCGTGGACTGCGCCTATCAACGCTGACGAAGTAGAGCCTTTCAGCTTGACTGAAAACTTCGACTCGTTCACCGAACTTACTTACGGCTCGCCGATTGGTGAGTTTACGAATATCGACGGCGACGGACTTGACACCCGTATTTGGTTTAGCTCCAATACTCCTTCCGTTGCTACAGGGCCTAAGGCTTTCTTTGTGTTCAGTACGAATTTTGTAAATTCACCCTCGACTACATATACCGGACATAGCGGAAAGAATATTTTGGTTGCTCTCGGCTCAACATCAGGCGTCAGCGACGACTGGTTGATTTCGCCCGAACTTCCCGGCACAGGCATTGCCACCTTGTCGTTCTACACAAAGCAAGGTGCGTCGTACGACAAAGGCGTATACCGCATTGAATATTCGACAACCGATGCCGAACCCGAGCACTTCATCCCGCTTACCGATGATGTGGTAATCTCCGGCTATCAAATGTCATCGTGGACTCAAATGTCGTACGAAATTCCGGCAGAAGCTCGCTACGTGGCTATCCATCACGTCTCAGGTACGACCGATTGGGGCTTGCTCCTCGACGATATTTCAATCGAGACTCAGACGTTTACGCTCTTGGGCTACAACGTATATCGCAACGGCGAGAAAATCAACGAGCAACTCGTTACCGAACCGACGTATACCGACATCGAACCGGGTTACAACACTTACACATACAACGTAACAGCCGTTTACGAATACGGTGAATCTTCGCTGTCGAACGACTATACCGTAACACTCAGCGAGTCGTCGGTAGATGCCATTGGCGCCGACGATGTGCGTGTTGTGGTTCGCAATCGCTCGGTTGCTTCGTTCAACGCCGGCGCACTCACCGAAAGTCGCGTCTACAACGTAGGCGGTGCTCTCGTGGCACAAGGCTCGGGCTGGATTGCTCTCCCGACAGCCGGTGTCTATTTCGTTGAAAACTGCAGCGGCAAAGCGACGAAAATCATCGTTCGTTAGTCACGACTTGATTCATAATATTACCGACAAGGTTGCCATTCGATTGGCAACTTTGTCGGTTTTGTTTGTCTAAAAGAATAATTTGGAAAAAATTTAACTTAATTTTTAAGTAACACAACGTGTTTTCACTGCTCCAATTTGTTGTTTTGTGACGAAATTCAATATCTTTGCAATTGAAAACCTCTACAAAGAAACGACTCTATGGACAGTATGTATAAAATATTGATGGGTTTGCCTATTTTTCAGGGTGTCAGCCACGCGAAAATCTCCGAACTCATCGAAAAAATTAAGTTCCATTTTCTAAAGTACACCAACGGCGAGACCATCGTCGACGTCGATGACCCGTGTACAAATTTGAAATTCTTGATTTCGGGCAGTGTTCGCCTCGAAACGCTCAACCTTAACCGCCGCATCAAAGTACTGCAAACTTTGAACGCACCGAACGTTATCGGCGCGGAATACTTGTTCGGCAAGCGCACGGCTTATCCATATTCGGTGAAAGCGCACCCCGAAGCCGGCTTGATGCAAGTCGAAAAAGCCGATTTTTTGAAAATCCTTAAGTCGGACATTGTTTTCCTATTCAATACGCTCAACTATCTGTCGCGCAACTCACAGACGCCGACCGAAGCAGTGCTTTCGCTCACGTCGGGTAGCGTTGCCGAACGTATTGCCTTTTGGATTGGCTCGTTGACCTATCGCGGCAGCAGCGAAATCGTTGTCGAAAGCAAGCAGAAAGATATGTACACCATGCTCGGCATACAACGCTCGGCATACATCAACACACTCGAAGAGCTCCGCGACAAAGGCGTACTCGACTTCACCCCGGGCGCCATCTACATCAACGACCGCGATTCCCTGCTCTCCGAAATGACGCTTAGATAGTTCTCTACAATTTTTTCAGCGTGTCGATGCGTTCGAGCGGGTCGGGTGCGTTGAACACGTAACTTCCGGCTACGAGGATGTCGGCGCCGGCTTCGGCAAGTCGGCGTCCGGTTGCTTCGTTGACGCCGCCGTCGACTTCGATGAGCGCTTTCGAGCCGCTGCGGTCGATGAGTTGGCGTAGTTGTGCCACTTTCTTTAGAGAGTTTTCAATGAATTTCTGTCCGCCGAATCCCGGATTTACCGACATAATCAGCACCAAATCGACTTGGTCGATGATGTCTTCGAGTACGCATACCGGAGTGGCGGGATTGATTGTCACGCCGGGGCGCATTCCGGCTTCTCTGATTTGCTGCACGACGCGCGACAGGTGGATGCACGCTTCGTAGTGGACGTTCATAATGTCGGCGCCGATGGCTTTGACTTCGTTGATGAATTTCTGCGGCTCGACAATCATCAGATGCACGTCGAGCGGCTTTGTGCATATGTTTTTGAGGTTTTCAACGACCGGGAAGCCGAACGATATGTTGGGCACGAACACGCCGTCCATAATGTCGAGATGGAGCATGTCGGCTTGGCTGCGGTTAATCATGTCGATTGAGTCTGCAAGATGGCAGAAATCGGCGGAAAGGAGTGAAGGTGATACTTTCATGATTTTTTGTTTTTAAGAGCGTGATAGAGGATGAAAAGGATAACGATAACGCCGATGGCGTATCCTGCCATGTTGAGGTATCGGTTATAGTGCTCAATTTGGTTGATTAGGTCGTGGCGCGGGATGAATGTGCTGAGCCAGTAGCCGAGCAGAGCGAGCACGGTGTTCCAGATTCCGGCGCCGAGAGCGGTGTAGGCGATAAATTTGCCGATGTGCATACGCGCCAGTCCGGCAGGTATTGAGATGAGTTGGCGCACGGCGGGAATGAGTCGTCCGATGAACGTCGAAATTGCGCCGTGGCGTGCAAAATACTCTTCAGCACGTTCCACTTTTTGTCGGTTGATGAGGCACATATGTCCGAAACGGCTATCGGCAAAGCGGTAGACGAGCGGACGCCCTATCCAGATTGCGAGCCCGTAGTTGATGAGTGCGCCGATGATAGCGCCGATGGTGGCGAACACCACGACGAGGACGATGTTGAGGTCGGAGCCTTCGGTGCAGGCGAAGTAGGCGGCGGGAGGCACTACCACTTCCGACGGAAAGGGCACGAATGAACTTTCTACCGCCATAAGTACGGTAATCCAGAAGTATGTCAGATGGGATTCAACCCAAAGAAATAAAGTGGCTATATCCATAGTGTGATGTTTATTTAATGATTATGTTGAATATTTCGTTTGGTGTGTCGACAATTGTTCCTGCGCCGGCTTGAGCGAGTTCGGCTGCCGTGCGGAATCCCCAAGCGACGCCGATAGAGTCGACGCAAGCGCGGCGAGCGGTTTCGATGTCGACGCCGGAGTCGCCGATGTAGATAACATCTGCTTTAGGCACGGCTGCTTTGCCGATGATTTCGAACACGACCGACGGGTCGGGCTTGATGGGAATGCCGTCGCGCTGTCCGCAGATGGCGAGGAAGTCGATGTCGGGGAAGAAGTGTCGCACGAGTTTCTCCGTTGCGTGTTGGTATTTGTTGGAGGCAACGGCGATGGCGACGTTTTCGCCCTGCAGGTCGGCGAGCAGTTCGACGATGCCCGGGTATGGACGTGTGAGGTCGGTGCAGTGGTCGTTGTAGTATCGTGTAAAGTCCTGACGCAGTTGAGCGACGCGCTCCGGCGAACGTTCCTCTTCGGGGAGTGCGCGCTCGATGAGTTTGTTGACGCCGTTGCCAACGCGCATGGGGTAGGTGTCGAGCGGGTGTGTCGGCAGCCCGTAGCAGGAGAGGGCGTAGTTGGTAGCAGCTCCGAGGTCGGCTATAGAGTCGATGAGCGTGCCGTCGAGGTCGAATATTGCTAATTTCTTCATAATCATATTCGTTTAGAATGGGTATCCCACGGAGAAGTGAAGTGCGTGGTCGCGGCTGAAGTTGGGATGCACGAGTGGCACGCGTTCTTGTCCGTAGGCGGGATTATATGCTTTCATGCCCAGGTCGAGTCGCAGCAGGAAGTAGTTGAAGTTCATGCGCAGACCGAGACCGTAGGCAGCGGCGATTTCTTTGTAGAATGAGTTGAATTTAAACTGTCCGCCGGGTTGATTATCGTAGTTGCGGATAGTCCAGATGTTGCCGGCATCGATAAAAGCGGCGAGTTCGAACACCCAGAACAGTCGCGCGCGGTATTCCAAGTTGAGGTCGAGCCGAATGTCGCCGCATTGTTCCATAAACGACGACACGATGTTGTTGCCGTTATATCGACCCGGACCGAGCGTACGCACCGACCAACCTCTGACGCTGTTGGCACCGCCCGAGTAGAATCGCTTCTCGAAAGGCAGAATCGAAGAGTTGCCGTAGGGAATACCTGCGCCTGCGCCGACGTGGAACACGAGCGAATTGCGTCGGTCGAAGGAGTGGTTGAGCGAATAGTCGAGGTTAAACTTGACGTATTGCGAATATTGAATGCCGAACACCTTGTAGGCTTGTGCTTCTGGGTCGCGTTTGGCGTTGGAAAGCCGCGAGATGAGGTTAAGCAGGTTGCCGCCGGTTTCGATTCCGGCGCGGAATGTGTAGACGTTGGGTTGGAAGACGCGTCCGGTTATTCCGTTGGTGTTGCGCTTGTTGGTGTAGTACATCGAGTAGCCGGTGCGCATAATGAAGTGGTCTTCGTAGCTATAGCGCAACAGCGGGTTGTCGGGGGCTATCTTGTCGAGAAATTCGTCGGTGATGTTGGGTAGGCGGATGTAGTTGACGTCGACCAGGTCGAGCACGTGGTTTATCATGCTTCCGCGCTCGGTCCACTTGTATTTCCATCCGGCACCGGCGATGATACGTGTGTATTCGGGGCGCTCTTGGTAGGTAAACGACGTGCCGAATTCGGTGTTGGCGCGAATCTTTTGACGGAAACTTTTGTGGAGGAAGGGGAAGATAAATTTCGGGAAGTTGATGTTCACTTCGCCGGAATATTCCGCATATTTGTTGTTGATAAGTCCGGAAACGTCGCCGGAGATGCTTTCGTAGTTGATGCCGAGTTTTGTAGTGAGCGTTTCTGACCCGCGAGCGATGTTTCGGTGCTGATAGGTCGCTGCAACGCCGAATCCGAGGTCGCCCTCCGAGTTCGTTCCTTCGAGCGACACCGACACGGTTTGCGGCTTGCCTTTGGTGAGTAGGATGAACGCGTCGACTTGCAGATTGCCTTCGTCGTCGGGCTCAGCCGTTTCGAAGGCTATGTTGATGTATTTTAGAATGCCGAGCCGACCGAATGCTTGGTAGGTCTTGTCGACGTCGGCGGAGTTGTATTTTTCGCCGGGGCGTATAAAGCAAGCGTCTTCGATGATGTTGTGCCGCAGATATTTGTCGTCGCCGTCGATAATGTCGATGTTGCCGCGTCGCGTCGAGGGTACGTGGCGAAACACCGTGTGGTCGGTGCCCATCGACGCCGTATAGTTGGTGACGACGAACACGCGATGCACGTAGAACGGTTGATGTCGGTCGTAGCCTTCAATTCTGCCCTGGTATGGCGGACGGACGTTCATCTCCAGTTCGACCAACTTCGACCCTTGCGTGGTGTCGGCGGTGTAGGTTATGTAGTCTTTCGAGAAGCCGAAGTAGCCCATTTGTTGCAAGCCGTTGGCGATGTCGATGCGCTGTTGCTCGAGTTTGTTGCGGTCGAACAGGTCGCCGTTGCCCACGCTCAGTTTGGCGTTACCGCCGAGGATAAGGCTGCGGAGAGTGTCGTCGTCGATGTTGTACGAAATCTTGCTGATGCGATGCGGTTCGCCGGTGTGCACGTTATAGGTTACGGCAATTTTGCGTCCTGTTTTGACCGTGTCGACGCCCACGCGAGCCTCCATATAGCCTTTGTTGACAAGAGCAAGCCGCAGTTGCTGCTGCGAAGCCTCGGTGAGGCTGCGGTCGTAGATTACGGGAGCCTGTCCGACGCGACGCAACCAACGTCCGAAGCGTTTCGACGTGTCGCGGCTCGACAGGTTATAGATGCCTAACTGGAATTTCAGTCCGCCCAAGATTTCGTGGTTCGGCGTCTGACGCAGGTAGTTGCGCAAATCTTTTCGGCTCATTTCGTCGCCTTCGACGTTGATTTTCACGTCGTTTACGAGGTAACAGCCTTCGGGGACGTGCTTAGTCGTGTTACAACTCGATACGGCGAAAGCAAGGGCAATCACAGCGGCTGTCCTCACAAGTGCTCTATGTAACCACGTCGATACGCTCATCTACTTCGTTTTGCACTGCGAAAGTACGCCAAAAAGCCCAATTATACAAGCATCCCCGCCGATATCGTGTTTTTTTCGCCGCGGTTTTATACTTCACTAACATATAGTCTGCGGATGTGGGCTAAAGCTTGTCTTGGTGGCTCTAATGCTCATTGTGCTATGTTGATGAGTTTGCAGCCCAGTGCTGTTTCTATCTTCGCTATGGTTTGCATAGTGAAGTTGTGTCTGCCGGTGAGCCACTTGGATACTTCCGACTCTCTCTTGTTGAGCTTTCGGGCAAAATCCTTTTGTGTGAGGTTCTTTGCCTTGAGAACTTCACTGATGCGCTCCGCTATCCCGAATGAAAGCTCAAACTCGGCTTTCTGCTCTTTGGGAACGGCAGAAAGACACTCTCTGAATAATGCGTTTTGTATCATGGGATTTTTTGTTTATATTTCAAATGTTGCGCTCTGTATATCAATAATCAAATTCTTCTCAATGGTTACTTTTCCTGATTTCTGTGCTCTTAGCAACACTTTGTCAAAAGTCTGCAAGTCCATTACATAACCGCTCAGTTTGCTATCTTCTTGGTAAGTGCGTGTTGTTTTTACGCCTCCGTTTCCAAGAATAAGAATTTGGTCAGATATTCTTAGGCAATATAATCGCAACTTATGCGAATCTATGGCAAGTGCTTTAACATTGTCGTTCATTCTGCCCTCGTTTCTGAAGAAACGCTCAAGAGCACCTTTGTCTATGATTTTGGACAAAGCCAAAAGAATAACGTTAAAATCTTTGTTATATGTAGCATTATCTTTGAATTCGTTCAAGAATTTTTCAAATTCACTTATTTCGTTGCCATCAAAACATATTGAGAACATTCCTACATTATCGTTCTGTTCGATTGTCTTTAATGTTGCTGTTGTCATAGCTTTTGCGATTTGTTTCTGTGCGAAGTTAAGCATAATTTTTTATTCCGATTCACTTTTGAGTGAATATTTAGGATAATTTCACCAACAAAGTAATAATGGATGTGATTTACGATATTTGTTTAACCAAAATAGTGGATTTTTATATCAGGGTTGGTGTATGACCTTTCCTTTTTTTTCTTATTATTTCTTGGCACGATGTTTGTTCTGTTGTACCTTTACACCGAAAAATAGAGAATATGGCTTTTTTTATTGAGATAAAAGAGGAAGTAAAGAAAATAGAATCCGGGCAATTGGTAGATGCTATCAAAGGGTTGCGCTTTTTGGCGTTGCAGTTTCCGTCGTCAGGCTATGTAGATAGTCTCGACCGCTTGGATTTGTCGTACCGCTATATGCTGAAATATGCCACCGAAGGGGTCGACGACCCGCAACGTGGCGATATCTATAAGAAAATATGCAACGAACTGAAGCAAATTGCCGAGGAGATGACCGAGGAGATGCACGAACGCAAGGGCGATGACCTCTACTATGCGACCCGCGGGCAGATGCGCGACATAAGTGTGACCTCGGCGGTGGAGCGCTATCGCAATGCTTCGGCGCAGGCGACTCTCGGCGGCGATGGTTCGGATGCGGCGAATGCCGTACGCAATATGGAGCTGGCTGAGGCTGATGTGTTTAAGGTTGTGTGGACAAAACGCATACTTAACGATGCCGAACGCTCGTTGCTCCTCGACCTGATTGCCGACAGCGCAGCGAGCCGTGGCGTTAAAGAGTTGATACTGTCGGCGTTGACGCTTCGTCTGCTTCGCCGATTCTGTGAGATTGACGTGACGATGCTGCTCGATGTCTATTCGACTTCGACCGACGACGAGTTGCAGATTCGTGCCATTGTGGGTGTCTATTCCGCTCTTATGGGCGGTGCGATTGCGACGATGAGCCGCGAGTTGCGACTGCGATTGGAAGCAATGGCAGACGATGCTACCTACCGAAGCGACCTGTCGACCGTATTCTTGCAGATGGCGCGCAGCAAGGGTACGAAGCGCTTGCGCAAGAAGGTTGTCAACGAAATTGTGTCGAAGTTGTCGAATATGGCGTCTAAAATCGACCGCAAAGGCGTGCAATTGCAAGTGTTCGACGACACGGAAATGCTCAAAAATCCGGAGTGGATGCGTGCGCTCGAAGAGTCGGGGATTACCGACAAGATGATGGAACTTTCGCGCCTTCACGAGCAAGGCAACGACGTCTTCCTCGAATCGTTTGCACGGTTGAAAAATTATAGCTTTTTCTCCGAAATGTCGAACTGGTTTTTGTCGTTCGACATGCATCGTTCGGAGTTGAGTGCGGTGGCATCCGACAATTTGGCATCGATGATGGATGTTATCACGGTGTCGGGCGCGTTCTGCGACAGCGATATCTATTCGTTTATGCTGTCGATAGCCACACTTCCCGACGATAAGCGGTCGTTGATGATGCAGTCGATGTCGGCGCAAGCGCAGCAGTTCGGCGAGTCGGTCGACGGAGCGTTAGCCTCGCGCAAGCGTGACCGCCGCATGATGATAAGGCTGCTGTTGCAGAACTATTACCGCTTTTTCGACATCTACGTTCGTCGCACTCATCTGACGATGGTCAATCCGTTCGATTTCGATACGCGATGGAGCGATTTGTGCGTGCTTTGCAACAACATTGCCGACGCGGAAACCCTGCGCTTGGTCGGCGAAATTTATTTCGAGATAGAGGAATACGGCAAGGCATTGGCGGTGTTCGAGAGTCTCGACCACAACGAACAAACCGCTGCCACGCTCTATCAGAAAGAGGGCTACTGCCTCGAACGTCTCGGCTCGTACGAGCAAGCCATCAAGAGCTACGACAAGGCGGAACTCGTCAATTCCGACAACGTGTGGACGTTGCGCCATTTGGCATTCTGTTATCGCCTTTTGGGTAACCATGCTGCGGCGTTGGACGTCTATCGCAAGGTCGACCGACTTCAGCCCGACAATGCCTCGACAATAAATATGATAGGCAACTGCCTGATGGAAACCGGCGACTTTAACGAAGCGCTGAAGTGCTATTTCAAGGTCAACTATTTGTCGCCGAAAGGAGCAAAGTCGTTGCGCCCGATAGCGTGGTGCTCGTTACGCGCCGCCAACTACGAGCAAAGCATCGAATACTATAATAAGGTTATCGCCGCGGCGGAACCGGGCGAAAAAGTGTCGATAGATTATGTCAACCGCGGACACGCACGTCTGCTCTCCGGCGACGTCAAAGCAGCTACCGACGACTATATCACCGCCGCACGCAAGAGCAACGTCGCGTTTTTGCAGAAAACGATGACAATCGACCGCGATATGCTGGTGGAGGCAGGCGCAGATGCCGACCTGTTGACATTCATCGTAGAACGTTCTCGTTACAACACCGATGAATTAATATAAAAAGTATTAAAAAACTCGCATATATACGTTGTGTTTTAACAAAATGCCGTAAATTTGCGGCTCTAAACATCAACAAATGAATAAAATAATCAAATTAGCATTACCAATTCTATTGGTAGCACCGACTATGAGTAACGCAGAGAACATATTCCTTAGCGAATTCAAAACCACGCACAACGTGGTGCCTTTCGACCGCATCGACAAATCCTTCTACGAAGAAGCCGTCGACAGCGGTATTAAATTAGGACGTCAGCAGATTGACGTTATCGTCAAGCAACGTAGCAAGCCGACGTTCGACAATACTATCGTTGCATTGGAGCGCTCCGGCGAATTGCTCGACCGCGTGCTTAACACCTTCTATCCGTTGTTGTCGGCTGACGGCGACGACAAAATGCACGAAATTTCGATGGCTATTTCGCCGAAATTGTCCGACTATTCGACCGACATTTCGCTCAACGAAGCCCTTTGGGAACGCGTTAAATACGTCTACGAGCATCGCGACCTCGAGCAACTCGACACCGAAGACCAAATGCTCTTGAAGCGCACTTACGACTCGTTCGCTCGCAACGGCGCTAATCTCGAAGGTAATGACCGTGCCGAGTATAAAGCGCTCTGCGCCGAACTTTCGCAACTGTCGCTCAACTATGAGCAAAACACCGTTAAGGCAACTGCTGCCTACGAGATGTGGCTCAAAGCCGACGACCTCAAAGGTCTTCCCGAAAGCCAAGTGGCTGCGGCTGCTCTTGCCGCCAAGCAAAAAGGTAGAGAAGGCGAATATCTTATCACCCTTCAATACCCGTCGTATGCGCCGTTTATGAAATATTCCGACCGCGACGATTTGCGCCGTCAACTTTATCAAGCCTACAACTCGCGTTGTACGTCAGGTGAATACGACAACACAAAAATCCTCGCTCGCATCGCCGAAGTGCGCCTCCGCATTGCCAACCTCCTCGGATTCGAAACCTATGCGCAATATTCGCTCGAACAGACTATGGCGGAAACGCCCGCTAACGTCTACGACTTGCTCGACCGCTTGCGCAATGCCTATGCGCCCGTCTGCAAAAAGGAACTCAAGGAAATTGCCGACTACGCTTCGAAACTCGAAGGTCATAAGGTGGAAATCTTGCCTTGGAACTATTCTTACTACGCTAACAAACTCAAAAACGAGAAATACTCGTTCAACGACGAAGAACTTCGCCCGTATTTCGAACTCAACAACGTAATTAAGGGTGTTTTCGGACTTGCTACTCGCCTCTACGGCTTGCACTTTACTGAAAATCAAAACATTTCGGTTTATCACCCCGACGTTAAATCGTTCGACGTTACCGATGCATCCGGCAAGTTTGTCGGCGTTATCTATACCGACTTCTTCCCGCGCGACACTAAACGCAACGGCGCTTGGATGACCGAATTCCGTCCCGAAGAAATCGTCGACGGCGTTAAGCAATATCCTCATGTGACCTTGACGATGAACTTCACCAAGCCGACGGAAGACTGCCCGTCGCTGTTGACTTTCAGCGAAGTAAATACTTTCCTCCACGAGTTCGGACACGGCTTGCACTCGCTGCTCGCCGACACTAAGTATTCGTCGCTGTCGGGCACTAACGTCTATCGCGACTTCGTTGAGGTGCCCTCGCAATTCAACGAAAACTACCTCACCGAGAAAGAATATCTCGACACGTTCGCTCGCAACTACCTTACCGGCGAACCAATTCCCGAAGAACTTGTTGAAAAGATTATCCGTTCGGCACAGTTCGGCGCAGCCTACGCTTGCATGCGTCAACTCTTCTTCGGCTATCTCGACATGGGCTGGCACACTATTAAGGCGCCCGTAGCCGATGTGCCGGCGTTCGAAGCAAATGTTACATCCAAAGTTCGCGTGTTCGAGCCGGTCGAAGGTTGCATGACGTCGCCGCAATTCACTCACATCTTCTCGGGTGGTTACGCTGCCGGATACTACAGCTACAAATGGGCTGAAGTTATCGAAGCCGATGCTTTCCAACAGTTTAAGCAGAATGGTATCTTCGACAGCAAAACTGCTGAATCGTGGCGCAACAACGTGCTCAGCCGTGGTGGTACGGAAGCTCCGATGACGCTCTACAAACGCTTCCGCGGTAGCGAACCGACAATCGATGCGCTGCTCATCCGCGACGGTATCGACCTTAAAGCGAAGAAGGTAAAGAGGTAAGAGGTAAGAGGTAAGAGGGGTTTTACTCTAACCACTAACCACTAACCACTAACCACCGCCTTTGGCGGTTATCTTCGCTCGATTTGCACTAATTTTTGATAAATTAGGCTGCATCTCGGAAATACAAATCTGAAAACTTGCGTTTTCGTTTTGTTTTTCGCTCGATTTGCACTAATTTTGACCTTTGTTTAATAAAAAAAGAGAAAACTATGTTGAAAACTATTTTGTCAATCTCCGGAAAGCCGGGTTTGTTCAAACTGATATCACAAGGAAAGAATATGTTAATAGTCGAGGCTCTTGCCACGAAGAAACGTCAGCCTGCTTATGCACGCGACAAGATTGTTTCGCTTGGCGACATCGCAATGTATACCGATTCTGAAGAAGTGCCTCTCGGGCAAGTGTTCAAAAACGTATACGACAAAGAAGAAGGCAAGGCTATCGACGCATCGCTCTACAAAACAGAGGCTCAATTGCGCGAATTTTTTGCTCAAGTGCTTCCTAACTACGACGAAGACCGCGTCTATGCTACCGACATCAAGCGCGTCATTTCGTGGTATAACATCCTCGTAGGTGCCGGCATTACTGAATTTGTCGCTGCTGAAAAGGCTGAGGAAGAAACTGAAAAAACCGAAGAATAACACCTGAATAGTATAGAAGGGCTGCACTCGTTGTATCATTATCTACTCGCGTGTAGCCCTTTTTGTTTTTTAATTTATGCAATTGCTCAGACGTCGCACCGTGTTTGTCGGCATCGTCGTTGCTTTGGCAGCGATGATGTTTACCGGCTGTCGCTCCTCCAAGCCCGACAACAATCGCGATAAAGACGGCGGTACAACCATTTCCGTCAAGCGCGAAAATGCCGAACTGACTCGCCGATTCGGATTCTCGGTGACGCGCGACGACAACACTGCTCTCTATAGCGAACTTGCGACGTGGCTGGGCGTACCTTACAAATATGCGGGCAACGATCGTCGCGGCGTCGACTGCTCGGGCTTGGTCTGCCAAGTCTATCAAAAGATTTATAATAAAAAGTTGCAGCGCAGTTCGGCAAAAATCTACGAGAAAAACTGCCGGGAAATTGCGCGAAAGAAGTTGCGCGAAGGCGATTTGGTATTTTTTGCCACCGGGAAAGACAAACGCCGCATTTCGCATGTCGGCATTTACCTGAAAAACGACCGATTCATCCACGCCTCGTCGAGCAAGGGCGTTGTGGTGAGCAGTCTCGAAAATCCCTACTTTGTACGTACATATATAGCCTCCGGACGTGTCGAATAGCAGTCGGGCTACGGCGTGTCGCCGGCAGCGATGTCGACCACGCGGATACCTGTCTTGCGGGATTCCTGCAGCAATTCGTTGCGCTTGTCGTCGTAGACTTCGTTGGCAAGCACGATGCGCTCGGCGTCGTAGTAGTTGCCGAGGTCGCTGAGCGTGCCGTAGTAGTGCTTGGTGATGACGATGGTGCCGATTTTGATGCGTTTGGCAGGGCGCTGATGTCGGCGAGCAATGTTTCCTTCGGCAAATACGAAACTCGTTCGATTGTCGATGATGTAAGGATGCCGATAGTGCAAGTTGCCGACTACGGTGTCTGCCGTCAGCCGCAGCGTGCGCGTGATGTGCATACGGTTGACGAATTCTTGCGAATAGGTTAAGAAATTTTCGATTTCGGCGGGGTCGCCTGCCGAGTCTGCCAGGTATAAAGTGTTTCCGCGCCGGATAGCGACGACGGTTGAATTGTAGCCGTTCGCGATGTATTCGCCGTTGGATGGCGTAGTTGATGTCTCGATAGCCCACGTGACGACGCTGCCGACAACGAAAGCCGACGCCGCCCATAAGAGTCGGTGATAGCGGCGATTGTTGAGCCATAGTCCGAGGCACAGAATTGCGGCGCCAATGCATAAGGCGGCTGAGTCGGGAATGTATAATCCGCTGACTGTCAATCCGCCAATGTCAGCGAGCGCTTGCGACAGTCGGTCGAATGCCGCGTAGAGCAGGTCGGTAGCTTTGACCAAAATGCTGATTCGCAAGCCGACGGCGGCAATTAGGGTGGTCAGCGTGCCCAAGGTGATGAAAATCGGCAGCAGCGGAACTACGATGACGTTGGCTGCCAAGAACGCAAGCGGAAACGTATGGAAGTAGTAGATGGTGAGTATCGCCGTGCCGAGTTGCGCGGCTAACGATGTGGCTATCAAGTCGATAATTCGTGCTTTCAGCGTTTTTGTGTCGTTGGGTCGGAATGCGTTGGCAAACATTATGATGCCGATAACTGACGCATAACTGAGTTGAAATCCCGCGTCGAATAGCGATGTCGGGTTGACCAACAAGGTGAAAAATGCAGCGGCAAAGAGTGCGTTGACGATGCTGTGCTTGCGCAGCGCCAAAATCGAGACTATCATAAACGACGACATCACGGCGGCGCGTACGGCAGACGGCGAAAGTCCGGTGGCGAAGGTGAACCACCAAACCGCGGCGAGAGTCAGCACAAGTCGCAGTCGGCGCAATTTCAGTCGGTCGAGCGCACCGAGCATCCATGCCACGAGCATCGACAGTATGGCGATGTGCAGACCGCTTACGGCGAGCACGTGGGCTATGCCTGCTCGCGAGAAGGCGAGGCGCGTGTCGTCGTCGATGAAAAACTTGTCGCCGGTGAGAATTGTGATTAGAAAGTTTGCCGTTCTGTCGTCGAACCGTGTTCGATAGACGGCGTCGACCGTTGCTCGGCGAAAGTCGTCAGCCGTCGGGCGGATGCCGCTTTGGCGACCGACGATAGTGTAACGGTTGCGCTCTACGTAGAGCCGATAGAGGATGCCTTTGTTTTTGATGTATTTTGCCCTGTCGAAGCAGTAGGGCAGTGTGGGCGGCGCAATGGGCTGCAGTTTGCCGTAGCCGACAATGCTGTCGCCGGTGTGTATCCGATAGTCGGAGCCTTGCAGATTGACAATCAGCCGATGGCGTCTACCGTCGATGGTTGCGTCGGCGTCAATGGTTGTAATAGCGTTTCCGTGGGTAATCGTACGGGCGACGAAAGTGTAAACCGTGCTGCGGTCGAAGTGTTTCGGGTCGACCGTGTTCGGACGGTTTGCAACGAAACAGCCTATGCCGGCGGCAACGAAGAGCAGTGCGTAGCCGGGGCGATAGAGGGCTGTCAGTCGATAGCGCCGGAGCGGTGCGTCTACAAATCTCGGAGCCAGGCACAGTCCTATGCCGACAATTGCCAAAACCGCTGCCGCAATTAGCCCTGCGCCATGGTTTGCCATGACGATTCCGAGCGCAAAGCATACGGCGATGCCGACAAACGGATGGCGGTTAAGCGAGCGCAACATAGTTATTGAACAGGCTCTTTACATATTCCAGATGCGCCACGATTCGAGCGCTTGGAGAATCAGCATTTCCATGCCGTTGCGGGTTGCTGCACCGTTGCGTGCTGCTTCGTGCAGAAAACGAGTCGTTTCGGGGTTGTAAACAAGGTCGAAGCATGCATAGTCGGGCGTCAGCAGCGAGTAGGGGATGTCGGGCAGCGTGTCGACGTGGGGATACATGCCCAGCGGGGTCGTGTTGACAATCACTTGATATTGCTTGAACACCTCCTCGGTCAGGTCGGCGTAGGTCAGCATACCTTCGCCGGCGCGGCGCGACACGTAGGTGCTTTCCAGACCCAAGTCTTCGAGTCCGCAGCATACGGCTTTCGAAGCGCCTCCGGTTCCGAGAATCAGCGCGCGACGGTGTCGGCTGTCGAGCATCGGACGTATCGATTCGGTGAAGCCGACAATGTCGGAGTTGTAGCCGCAGGTGGTAACTTTGCCGTCGCCGATGCGTTCAATCTTAACCACGTTGACAGCGCCGATGCGTTGGGCGGCAGGGTCGATGCGGTCGAGGTAGGGTATGATTTGCTGTTTGTATGGAATTGTCACGTTGAGCCCGTCGACACCGTCGGCAAGCACTTCGACAATCCGTGAAATGTTGTCGATTTCGAAGTTGACATATTCGGCATCGGTGCCTTCTGCGGCGAACTTGCGTGCGAAGAAGTCTTTCGAGAACGAGTGTCCCAGGGGGTAGCCAACAAGGCCGTATTTCTTTGTTCTATTTGCCATCGTACTGTGATTTTATTAGAATGTTTTGGCTGTCTTGATAGTCGACGTCGTCGAGCATCTCAAACGGACTATCGTCGACAGCTTTCAGATATCTTTCAACAATTTTCAGTCCAATCCAGCGGCAAGCCATACCCGGCGAAGCGTTGGTGAAAGCCGTAGTGCTCGGAGCCGGCTCCAAATAGCGTGTCTTATCCATCTCGTCGGTCGTGTAGAGGTCGTCGTCGATGAGCAGTTGCGCCCACAGCTTGCTTTCGTTGTCGGTGCACCATTTGTATTTCTCCGGCGTGATAGAGAAATAGGTTGCCTCGTCGAAGTTCGGCACAATCTCGCGTGCAGCTGCGGCAATCACACCCTCGTAGACCATTCGCTCGAGCAACGTGTTGGCCTTGGCGATGTAGGGATAGTGGCTTTTGAGAATGGCTTCGCACACATCGTAGGCAATCTTGGCGCGCGTCTTGAACGCTCGTCGATAGTCGGGAAACGACTCGTATGCCTCGTAGTCGCTGCCCAAGTAATGGTTTAAGCCGATGATTAGCGTGCTGTCGTCGACGAGGATTGACTGGTTGTATGGAATGATTGCCGAGAAAATTCGTGGAAATGCGATTTCGCTCTTTTCGCTTAGTGCGGTTGCCTCACAACCCAATGTCGCTTCCAAGTCGCTAACGTCGAAATACTGTTTTTCGACTTCCGGCGTGAAAAAAATTGTGGAATTACGGTTCGCAAAATTCTCCAAAATGGCATATTGGTCCGAAATCGTGTCGACCATGCTGATATACAAATCAATTACAGGCTCGTAACGGTCGACGAATTGTCGGCGCTCGGCAGAGTCGAGTTGAGCAAATCGAGTGATGTCGCGGTCGAAGCGTCCGATGCTAACCGGCTGACATTTTGTGTGTTGGCAGGAATTTAAGGTTGCTCCGAGAAGAAAAATCAGAGCGATTGCTGATATCTTTTTTAATAACATAAATGGTTTATTTCTATCGTATTAGGATGTTTTGCGGTGCAAATGTACAAATAAAATTTGCTTTGACGGTGTTTTTCCGCTCGATTTGCACCAATTTTCGGTGAAATTTCATAAATCTCTAACCTCTAACCCATAACCACTAACCACCGCCTTAGGCGGTTGATAATTTGTTTTTCCGCTCGATTTGCACTAATTTTGGATAAATTAGGCTGCATCTCGGGAAAATCTAAATCGAACACTATCGTCTTCGATTTGCTTTTCCGCTCGATTTGCACTAATTTTGCACAAATGAATAGGCGAATTCTACATATAATTCTTTTCGTTGTGGCTTCTTTGGTGTTTGCCGATGCCGCAGCGTATGCTCAAAGCGACAAATTCGTGCTCGTCGTCGACGCAGGACACGGCGGGAAGGACTACGGCGCTTTGGGCGTTAAAGCCAACGAAAAGACTATCAATCTGAATGTTGCGCTTCGTCTGGGCAAACTCGTCGAAAAGAATTTCGACAATGTCAAGGTCGTCTACACTCGAAGCACCGACAAATTCGTCTCGCTCCAAGAGCGCGCCAATATCGCCAATCGCGCTCACGGCAACCTGTTTATTTCGATTCACACAAACTCCATCGATAAGAAGAATAAGGCACGCACGCGCATAAGTGGCTCGTCGACCTATACCCTCGGATTGCACCGCACCGACGACAACTTTGAGGTGGCTAAGCGCGAAAACTCCGTGATTTCGCTCGAAGACGGCTACAAGATGACCTATCAGGATTTCGACCCGAATTCGACGGAGTCGTACATCATCTTCGAACTCAACCAAAACCGCCACGTCGACCGCAGTATCGACCTCGCAACGAAGATTCAACACCGCTTCGCCGATGCCGGACGTAAAGACAACGGCGTGCGCCAAGCCGGATTCCTCGTGCTTGCAAAGACGTCGATGCCCGCGGTGCTCGTCGAACTCGACTATATCTGCAACCCCGACCAGGAAGACTATCTGACAAGCGACGACGGTCAGCAGCAACTCGCGCAAGCCATCTACGATGCCTTTGCCGACTATTATGCCGCTAACGCTCGCTATGCGGATACACTTGCGCGCTCGACGAAAAAATCCGACAAAGTGTCGGCAGCCGCGAAGATTCCGACCGAACAGAAAAAGTCGTCGACGTTCTCGCCCGACGACATCGTCTACAAAGTGCAATTCCTTACTTCCGAGCAGCGACTGTCGATGCGCAGCGCCTGCTTTAAGGGATTGGATGCCGACAAGATTAAATCGTATAGAGAAGACAGACT
>JBJEDP010000246.1:0-3997 GCA_051872175.1 Candidatus Limisoma sp. | reverse complement strand
TAGTGGCGGTTAACGAGACGGTGGTTGTGCCACATCGCCGCACCGGTCATCACGACGTAAGGCAGACTGCCGCGGATTTGCGACATCAAGCCGTCGACGGTTGCCGGAGTGCGCGCCGTGGCGATGGTAAAGAGTGCGCCGCGGTCGATGGCTGCTTGCAGCAAATGCGCACTGCGCTCCGACACAACGCTTTGGTCGTTGAGCAACGTGCCGTCGAGGTCGCTAACGTAGAGCACTTTAGTCGTTTGGTTCATCGCGTTTTACGATTAATGCACTACCCTCGTAGAGGAGGTACAAAGGCAGGAATACAATGAGTAGAGTTATCGGGTCGCCGGTCGGAGTGATGAGCGCTGCCACGACGAGAAGGACAACCACGGCATGGCGGCGGAAACGGCGGAAGAACGAGCGCCGCAGTATGCCCAGCAGCGACAGCACCCACGCCAACAGCGGGAGTTCGAACACGAGCCCCATAACCAGGTTGAGCATCATAAAGTTGTCCATATACGAGTCGAGCGTAAGCATGTTGGTGATGTTTCCGCTCAGTTGGTATTGGTAGAGGAAGCGCAGCGTGATGGGGAACACGAGGAAATAGCCGACGGCAACGCCGACATAGAAGAGCACGGTGCCGCCGAAAAAGGCGATTTCGGCGCCGCGACGTTCGCCGGGATAGAGCGCAGGCCGGACGAATCCCCATAGAAGATATATAAGTATAGGAAATCCGAGCACGAGCGAAGCCCAGAACGAAGCGCTGATGTGAGTGAAAAACTGCGAAGCCAGCCGCGTGTTGATAAGGTCGACGTGATAGCCCTCGGTGTCGAATTGCGGCAACGCGGGAAATTGCGCGGTGACCCACGCAAAAGCGCGATAGAGCGGGAAGTCGCCGTTGCAGGGCGCCATTATCACGTTGTCGAAGAGGTAGGGCATAAAGTAAAACAGCACAAGAAAGAGCACAAAAACCGTTGCAGCCATCCGAAACAGCACTTTGCGCAAGTCTTCGAGATGACCCCAGAACGTTTTTTCTTCAGAGCCGCTTTGCTTTCGGTCAGCCATGTGGGCTACTTCTTTTCTTCTTTTTTGTCGTCGGCAGGTGCTTCGATGTCGTTTTTCACCTCGTTCATACCTTCTTTGAAGCTACGAACTCCGCGTCCCAGACCTTTCATCAAGTCGGGTATCTTTTTCGCTCCGAAAAGCAACAAGATTATGACGAGAATAATAATCAGTTCGCCTGTTCCCAGGTTGCCGATTAGCAAAAGTTGATTTAGCATAGTCGCTTGTTGTTTTGATGTCGTTTTCAACAAAGGTAGTACAAATCGCGTGACGGCGCAAAAAAATTGCACATTTTTTAAAATTTGTGTTGCACAAAGTGTGCGCAAGTGTGTAATTTATAACACTTTAGCAAAGTTTTTCACAAAAATCGTGGCAAAAAAAATAATTAATACATACCTTTGCCGACACAAAAATACAAAAGTTATGAGTCACATAGAAGAAGTAGCAACACGCTTAAAAGGTTTGCGCGATGCCTTAGGGCTAACGATTGACGAGATAGCGGCAGTATGTGGAGTAGACGCATCAACATATGAGAAATATGAGAGCGCCGAAGCCGACATACCCATCAGCACCATTCAAAAGATTGCTAACACCTATGGAATCGAAATTATGGCGTTGTTGTTCGGCGAAGAGCCGAAGATGCGTAGCTATTTTGTAACGCGCCGCGGCACGGGAGCCAGCGTAGAGCGCCGCAGCTGGTATAAGTATCAGTCGCTTGCCGCCGGTTTTTCGGGGCGTTCGATTGAGCCGTTTTTGGTAACCGTAGAGCCGTCGACCGACGGCGTGCACCTGAGCAGCCACGACGGACAGGAATTCAACTACGTCGAAAGCGGCACTATGGAGCTGCACATCGACGGCAAAACCATCACCCTCAACGCCGGCGACACCATCATCTACGACGCGCGCCATCCTCACGGCATGAAAGCCATCGGCGACCAACCCCTTCGCTTCATTGCCATCATCTGTTAATCTGTAAAAACTACTAATTATGTTAGAAAAATTTCTCGCAAAGACGAGTTTCGACTCGTACGAGGACTTCATGCAAAATTTTCACGTCAACGTTCCCGAAAATTTCAACTTCGGCTACGACGTTGTCGACGAATGGGCACGAACAAATCCCGACAAAAAAGCCCTGCTCTGGACCAACGAAGCAGGCGAAACCATCCAATTTACGTTTGCCGACATCAAGCGCGAGAGCGACAAAGCAGCGGCATATTTCACCTCGCTGGGCATCGGCAAAGGCGACATGGTGATGCTCATCCTCAAGCGCAGATACCAATTCTGGTTCTCAATCATAGCACTTCATAAAATCGGCGCCGTAACCATCCCGGCAACGCACTTGCTCACCGGCAAAGACATCGTCTATCGCTGCAACGCCGCCGACATCAAAGCCATCGTAGCCGTTGGCGACGACATCGTTATCGGCCACGTTCAAGACGCCATGCCCAAGTGTCCGTCGCTCCAACACGTCATCTCAATCGGACCCAACGTGCCCGAAGGCTGGGACGACTTCACCCGCGGATGCAACGAGGCTGCGCCGTTCGTGCGCCCCGAGCACGCAAACTCTAACGACGACATTTCGCTGATGTACTTCACCTCCGGAACTACCGGCGAACCGAAGATGGTGGCTCACGACTTCACCTACCCCCTCGGACACATCATCACCGGCTCGTTCTGGCACAACCTCCACGAAGAAAGCCTACACCTGACACTCGCCGACACCGGCTGGGGTAAAGCCGTCTGGGGCAAACTCTACGGCCAATGGATTGCCGGAGCAAACGTGTTCGTCTACGACTTCGAGAAGTTTAAGCCCGTCGACGTGCTCCACATGATTCATGACTACCATATCACGTCGTTCTGCGCACCGCCAACGGTGTTCCGCTTCCTCATCCGCGAAGACTTGACAAAATTCGACATCTCCAGCCTCAAATATTGCACCATCGCCGGCGAAGCCCTCAACCCAAGCGTCTACGAAGAGTGGAAACGCCTCACCGGAATAAAACTTATGGAAGGCTTCGGACAAACCGAAACAACGCTTACCGTGGCTACCTACCCCTGGCTCGAGCCAAAGCCCGGCTCAATGGGTAAAAAAGGTCCGGAATACGACATCGATCTGCTCACCTCCGACGGCCGCTGGGCGGAAGACGGCGAACAAGGCGAAATCGTGGTTCGCACACACGAAGGACATCGCCCGCTCGGTCTGTTCAAAGAATACTACCGCGACCCGCAACTCACCCACGAAGCATACCACGACAACATCTACCATACCGGCGACGTGGCTTGGCGCGACGAAGACGGCTACCTCTGGTTTATCGGTCGTAAAGACGACGTCATCAAGTCATCGGGCTACCGCATCGGTCCGTTCGAGGTCGAAAGCGCACTGATGACACACCCCGCCGTTGTCGAATGCGCAATCACCGGCGTACCCGATGAAATCCGCGGTCAAGTGGTCAAAGCAACCATCGTGCTCGCTCCGGCTTACCGCGACAAAGCCGGCGACGACCTTATCAAGGAGATTCAAGACCACGTAAAGCGCACAACGGCGCCTTACAAATATCCCCGCGTTGTGGAATTTGTCGACGAACTGCCCAAAACCATCAGCGGAAAAATCCGCCGCGTCGAAATCCGCGACAAAAACAAAGCATAACAGCATTTGACGTTCTTTCATACAAGAGGGTGTATCAAAATTAGGTACATCCTCTTTTTTATACCACAGGCATATTGGGCCACTATTGAAGCATTCGTTATTGTGTATCAAGCTGATAACCAACAGCATCGCGGCTTGCTGCGACCTATCAGGCGTTACTGACTTCCGATATCTTAGTATTTCCGTTTTCAACTTCTATCGCTTTTGTACAAATGTGAAAAGAAAACAAAAAAGAAATAAAATGGAACAATATATTAAATATTGAATGAATTATCTTTACACCGTCAATGCAGATGTAATGCT
>JBJEDP010000245.1:0-4033 GCA_051872175.1 Candidatus Limisoma sp. | reverse complement strand
TATTGCAAATGTAGCAAAAAATCGCGAGATTTTACATAGGCAGGATAAAGATTTCATTTTTTCTTTGAGCGAAAACGCTCCTTTTGTTCTTCCCCTCTTACCTCTTACCTCTTACCTCTTACCTCTTACCCAACTTCAAAATAATTGCTTATTTTTTTCCGTATTAATTAATTGTTCCTTAAATTTGCAGAACGACAAAAACATCTAAATAAATTCATATGGCTACAACAGAGTTTAAGTTCAGTCACATGTTTCAATTAGGAAAGGACGAAACCGAGTACTATTTGTTAACAAAAGACCATGTATCAGTTGGCGAATTCGAAGGCAAACCCATTCTGAAGGTTGCACCCGAAGGACTTACCGCAATGGCGCGTGCCGCTTTCCGCGATGTATCTTTTATGCTTCGCCGTTCTCACAACGAGCAAGTTGCACGCATACTTCACGACCCGGAAGCGTCTGAGAACGACAAATACGTTGCACTCCAATTTCTTCGCAATGCCGAAGTGGCAGTTCGCGGCGTTCTTCCTCTATGCCAAGACACCGGCACAGCTATTATCCATGGCGAAAAAGGTCAACAAGTGTGGACAGGCTACTGCGACGAAGAAGCCCTTTCGCTCGGCGTTTTCAAGACCTATACGGAAGAGAATTTAAGGTATTCGCAAAATGCACCGCTTTCGATGTATGAAGAGGTCAACACCCGTTGCAACCTGCCGGCTCAGATCGACATCGAAGCTACTGAAGGTATGGAATACAAGTTCTTGTGCGTCACCAAAGGCGGCGGCTCAGCTAACAAGACTTATCTCTACCAAGAGACAAAAGCGATTCTCAACCCCGCAACTCTCGTGCCTTTCCTCGTTGAAAAAATGAAGACTCTCGGCACAGCTGCTTGCCCGCCCTATCACATTGCTTTCGTAATCGGCGGTACGTCGGCTGAGAAAAACCTTCTCACCGTGAAACTCGCTTCAACACATTACTACGACACACTCCCCACTACCGGCGACGAAACCGGTCGTGCATTCCGCGACATCGAGCTCGAGAAGGAAGTGCTCCGCCAGGCGCACAACGTAGGCTTGGGCGCACAATTCGGTGGCAAATACCTTGCTCACGACATCCGCATCGTCCGACTCCCGCGCCATGGTGCTTCGTGCCCCGTAGGTATGGGCGTTTCTTGCTCTGCCGACAGAAATATCAAGTGTAAAATCAACCGCGACGGTATTTGGATTGAACGTCTCGACTCCAACCCCGGCGAACTTATTCCTGAAGAATTGCGCCGTCAAGGTGAAGGCGATGTTGTAAGAATCAACCTCGACCAACCGATGGAGAACATTCTCGCCGAATTGGCAAAATATCCCGTTTCGACTCGTCTGTCGCTCAACGGAACCATCATTGTTGCTCGCGACATTGCTCACGCACGTCTCAAAGAACGCCTCGACCGCGGCGAAGAGCTTCCCGAATACTTCAAGAATCACCCTGTATACTATGCCGGACCGGCAAAGACTCCAGAAGGTATGCCATGCGGCTCTATGGGTCCGACCACGGCAGGTCGTATGGACCCCTACGTCGACCTCTTCCAAAGCCACGGCGGCTCGATGGTTATGCTCGCTAAAGGCAACCGCTCGCAGCAAGTCACTGACGCTTGTCATCGTCACGGCGGATTCTACCTCGGTAGCATCGGCGGTCCTGCAGCCATCTTGGCTCAAAACAACATCAAGAGCATCGAGTGCGTAGAATATCCCGAACTCGGTATGGAAGCCATTTGGAAAATCAAAGTTGTCGACTTCCCGGCATTCATCCTCGTCGACAATAAAGGCAACGACTTCTTCAAACAAATCAAGCCACGTTGCCCGATGGCATAAAGAATCGTTAAATAAAAGTAAATAAGGAGACGAAAGCGCCGTTTACAGGTGTTTTCGTCTCTTTTCGTTGCATACCTAATCAACCCGAAATTTGCTCGGTTCGCTGATTTTGTCTATCTTCGCAGTCAGAAAAAAAGCGAAACCTTATGAAATTAAGCAAAGCAGTAATATTTTTCTCCCTGTTGATGCTTCTCAGCGCCGCTACGGCATGGGCTCAGCCGGCAGAACACGTAAAATGGAACATTAAGTTTGAAAAACGTTCAGCCACAGAAGGCGTCGTTAATTTTGTTGCGGAAATCGACAACGGATGGCATCTCTATGCGACTAACCTACCCGATGGCGGCCCCGTGCCGACACAGGTAAAATGGACAGAGCTGCAAGGCGTCAATCTTGTCGGCGAATTAGTCGAAGAAACGCCGGCACATACCGAAGTCGACGAGATTTTCCACCTAAAACTCGGATGGTGGACCGACCATGCCGTTATTTCACAGAAAGTACAAATCACCGGCGAAACATATGCAATACGCGGAAGTCTTCGCTATATGGCGTGCGGTCATGGCACCTGCCAGTCGCCTCAAAACGAGACTTTCGAATTCGTCTCAGGTCCGGCAGCGCCGGCTACTGCCGAATCGACAACCGAAGAGCCGGCACAAGAAGTTGCTGCAACTTCTAAAGCGACTTCCGACGAATCGCAACTTTCTCAAAACGTTGACATTTATAGCCCCGTCAGCACCGTTTCTGCAGCGAAAGACAATTCCGAAACCGACTCGTCGCACTCGCTATGGTACGTCTTCTGGGGAGGACTGCTCGGCGGCTTCGTTGCACTGCTCACCCCGTGTGTATGGCCAATGATTCCGCTCACCGTCAGCTTTTTCCTCAAGCGGCACAATCGCCGCCGTCGTGCCGTAGTCGATGCCATAATCTACGGCGTATCGATTGTAGTCGTATACCTCTTGTTGGGAACAATCGTAACGCTGATTTTCGGACCGTCTATGCTTAACGAATTGGCGACAAGTGCCGTGTTCAACCTAATATTCTTTGCAATGTTGGTTCTTTTTGCCATATCGTTTTTCGGCGCATTCGAGATAACACTGCCATCAAGTTGGACAAATCGCATCGATTCGAAAGCAGTCAACACGACCGGCATATTGAGCATATTCTTCATGGCATTCACATTGGCTTTGGTATCGTTCTCCTGCACAGGTCCAATTATCGGCACTCTGCTCGTAGAAGCCGTAAGCCTTGGCGACTTGACCGGACCGATTGTCGGCATGGGCGCTTTCGCACTGGCGTTGGCAATACCCTTTGGCGTTTTTGCGCTCTTCCCATCGTGGCTGCAGGGGCTGCCGAAATCGGGCGGATGGCTCAACACCGTCAAGGTAGTTCTCGGCTTCATAGAGTTGGCGCTGTCAATAAAATTTCTTTCAGTTGCCGATTTGGCATACGGTTGGCGCATACTCGACCGCGAAGTGTTTATCATTCTTTGGATAGTCATTTTCGGTCTGCTCGGACTCTATTTGCTCGGGCGATTGCGTTTCTCCGGCGATGCCGTAGTAGAAAAGATAGGCGTTGTTCGGCTGTTCTTGGCAGGCGCATCGCTCTCGTTTGCCTTGTATCTTCTTCCCGGCTTGTGGGGCGCACCACTCAGAGCCGTTAGCGCATTCCTGCCACCGGTTTCGACTCTCGACTTCAACCTGGCGGCACAATCCGCACACAGCACTTTCGACAACTACGACGAAGGTATGCGCGTGGCTGCTCGCGAAAACAAACCAGTGTTCCTCGATTTTTCAGGCTACGGTTGCGTAAACTGCCGCAAGATGGAAATGGCAGTGCTCGACACTGAGAAAGTCGACACATATTTAAAAGACAACTTCATCAGCATAACATTGATGGTCGACGACCGTCACGAGCTCGAACGTCCGATGCACGTCACCGAAAACGGCAAAGACGTTGAGTTGGAAACCTACGGCGATTTGTGGAGTTACTTGCAGCGATATAAGTTCGGCGCAAATTCACAACCCTACTACGTCGTGCTCGACAGCAAAGGCAACTTGCTTGCCGGACCGGTCTACTACGACGAAAACGTCGACAATTTTGTGAAATTCCTCCAAGACGGTTTGGAAAAATATCGCGCCGAGGAAAAGTAATTAAGTAACAAACATAACAACAGACAGATG
>JBJEDP010000244.1:0-4047 GCA_051872175.1 Candidatus Limisoma sp. | reverse complement strand
CTCGCTCGCGATTGGATGTTTTTGTCTAAATACGACCTGACAGAAAGATTAACAGTTTTGATAAGACCAACATACCAAATGTTGCGTCGGTCGTTCCATACGCCGTCGATACAGTAGTCTATCCACTTGCGGATGCGGCGGCGCAACGTGTTGAGACTCGGTTTTAGCGGTTTCATATAGAGAGTGTATTATGTTATTCAAAAAAAAGCAGTGCGACTATAAGCCGGGTTATGTCGCAACACGAAGTTGCGTCCTGTCATTTATCTAATCCCGATGTTGCCACCGGGCTTGAGCAGTCTACCCCCCGACAATGGACGAGCAGCCCTTAAATGCCGGTATACTTGACCTTGCAACCCATAAGACGTGCGGCAGGCTATGTTGCCATAGCCCCCGGTGGGCTCTTACCCCGCCTTTTCACCCTTACCACCAAGCGGTGGCGGTTGTTTTCTGTCACGCTACTCCACCCTCGCGAATGGCTTCCCGTTAGGAAATATGGCGCTCTGCGTTGCCCGGACTTTCCTCTTGCCGATGCCGACAAGCGACAGGCCGCCGCACTGCTTACTGCAAAGGTATAAAAAAAACGACAAACCACGCACCGAGTTGCAGGTTTTTTTGTGGCTGCCGAGTCTTATGAAAACAAAACGGGCGTCGGCAGGTGATGCCGATGCCCGTTGATTGCTGTTGGACTGTCGTTCGATTAGTCGCGGTCGCCGAAGAAGCGGAGCAAGTAAAGGAACAGGTTGATAAAGTCGAGGTAGAGGCTGAGTGCGCCGAGCGTCGAAACTTTGCTCAATGCTTCGGGCGTGTCGGCATATGCTACCATATGTTTGATTTTCTGGGTGTCCCAAGCTGTCAAGCCGATGAAAATGCCTACACCTACAAAGCTGATAATCCAGTCGAGTCGGCTGCTTGCCAAGAAGATGTTGACAACGATGCATACGAGCAGTCCGATAAGCGCCATCATCAATATTGAGCCGAACTTCGAGAGGTCTGCCTTGGTGGTGTAGCCGTAGATAGCCATTGCGCCGAATACGCCGGCTGTAATCAAGAATGTTTGGGCGATTGACGTACTTGTATAGACAAGGAAGATTATCGAAAGGACAACACCGTTAATGATGGCATAAAGGAAGAACAGTAGATTAGTAGTCGTTGCGCTCAACTTGTTGATTGCTCCCGAAACCGAGAACACGAGCACTATTTCTGCAATCAGCAGTCCCCAGTACGCCCATGAATTTTGCAACATAAACATCAGGAACGTGCCGTTTAGCAATACGGCGAACGATGTTGCTGCCGTAACCAAAAGGGCAAGGAACATGCGCATAAACACGCCGCGCATAGCCTTAGCCACGTTGCCTGCATACGCCACATCGGGCTGATAACTAAATTGATTGTAATTTTCCATAATCTAAATAATTTTGTGTATTATAACTAACAAATAGTGTGCCGAAAATGTTTACATACGTTCGGGCACGTCGATTCCGAGCATCCAGAAAGCGCGACGCACGGCGTTGCCAACGGCTTCCGACAGGTCGAGGCGGAAGGCCCTGACGTTTTGGTCGCTCTCACGCATTATCTGATAGTCGTGGTAGAACTGGTTATACTCTTTCACCAAGTCGTATGCGTAGTTGGCAATCAGCGCCGGGCTGTAGTTTCGTCCGGCTTCGGCAACGATGTCGGCGAAGTCGGCAAGTCGCTGAACGAGAGCGATTTCCTTGTCGCCGGGCGTAACCGATTCGGCATCGTAAGAGCGTTCAACTCCGGCTTCAGCAGCCTTGCGAAGCACGGATTGGATGCGCGCGTAGGTGTATTGAATAAACGGACCGGTGTTGCCGTTGAAGTCGATTGACTCTTTCGGGTTGAACGTCATATTCTTGCGCGGGTCAACCTTGAGGATGAAATACTTGAGTGCGCCGAGTCCGATGATTTCTGCAATTTTGTCAGCCTCGTCTTGCGACAGCCCATCAAGTTTGCCGAGCTCTTCCGACGTTTTTTTAGCATTTTCGACCATTTCGTCCATAAGGTCGTCGGCGTCGACAACTGTGCCTTCGCGCGATTTCATCTTTCCTTCGGGGAGTTCGACCATACCGTAGGAGAAGTGCACAAGGTCTTTACCCCACTTGAAACCGAGGCGGTCGAGCAGCAGCGAGAGAACCTGGAAGTGGTAGTTTTGCTCGTTGCCGACAACGTAAATCATCTTATCGATGGGGTAGTCTTGGTAGCGAAGTTTCGCCGTGCCGATGTCTTGGGTCATGTAGACCGAAGTGCCGTCGGAGCGGAGCAGAAGTTTGTGGTCGAGTCCGGCATCGGTCAAGTCAGCCCAAACGGAGCCGTCTTCTTTGCGATACATAATGCCTTTGTCGAGGCCTTCCAACACTTTCTCTTTGCCTTCGAGGTATGTTTCGCTTTCGTAGTAAATCTTGTCGAAATCGACGCCGAGGCGCTTGTAAGTTTCGTCGAAGCCTGCGTAGACCCACGAGTTCATCGTGCGCCAGAGCGAGCGAACCTCTTCGTCGCCGGCTTCCCAGCGGCGGAGCATGTCGCGAGCTTCCTGCATCAACGGCGAAGCTGCTTCGGCTTCTTCTTTGGTCATTTTCGGATTTTTCTCCATCAGTTCAGCCACTTCGGCTTTGTAGTGGCGGTCGAAAGCCACATAATAGTCGCCGATGAGGTGGTCGCCTTTCTTGCCGACAGATTCGGGCGTGTCGCCGTTACCCCATTTCTGCCAAGCGAGCATCGATTTGCAGATGTGGATGCCGCGGTCGTTGACGATGTTGGTCTTAACCACCTTGTTGCCGTTGGCTTTGAGGATGCGCGACAGGCTGAATCCGAGCAAGTTGTTGCGGATGTGTCCAAGGTGAAGCGGCTTGTTGGTGTTGGGCGACGAATATTCAATCATCACCAGCGGACTCTCGTCGGTCTCGTCCTTGAATCCGTACTCTTTCATCAGGTCGAGGTGAGCGAACACCGTCAGCCAGAACTTCGGTTCTATCGTTATGTTGAGGAATCCTTTTACGACGTTGTAGGTCTTAACAGCTTCGCAGTGCTCAACGAGGTAGTCGCCGATTTCGGTAGCAGTAGCTTCGGGCGACTTCTTTGAGGCACGCAAAAACGGGAAAACGACAACGGTAAGGTTGCCCTCGAATTCTTTCTTAGTGGTTTGCGGCACGATGGTGTCAGCCGCTACATCTACGCCGTAGAGAGCCTTCAAGGCTTCGGCTGTAGATGCTGAGATGATGTTATCTATCGACATATCTTAATGTGTATTGCATTTCAACCTACAAAATTAATACATTTTTGTCAAACATCGGTGCTTTAGTGCGGTTTATTTGCGCATTGTCGGTCTCCGGGCGCAAAAAAGAGCACCGTGGGTGCGGTGCTCAAATGAAAAAACTCTTTTATCGTGTGTCTAATTATCAATTTCAACAAGGTTGAAATCTTTGTCGAATTTTAGTTCGAGGCGGGTCGACAGTTCAACTTCGTAGCCGTAGCGGTCGCGTTCGATTTTGATAATTTTTGCTTCCGGATAGTTGTTTTGCACCAATTTGATGATTTGTGCGGGCACGATTGCTGCGGGTACTTCCGGACGACATTCAACTTCTTTCCATTCGCCTCTTCGGTCGAAGTCGACAGAATTGCCCGACGAAAAGTTCACCTCATAGGTATTGCCTTTCAGCTCTTTGTCGACGGTGACGAGAATGGGCTTTTCGGCGGTGAAATGTCGTTTTATGGATGTTTGAGCGGCATCGGGTAGGTCGGTCAATTGGGCAGGGCGGTCGTTGCCTGCGCATGCCGAGAATGCCATAAGCGCGCTTACGATTAACGTGGCGTGGATTGTTAGATATTTATAGATTGCTTTCATAATGTATATATTTTCTATGAAAACACTTTACGGGCGTATTTTGTTTAAGACCAAATAATTAAATATACTTAAAACGGGTATCCGATTGCGAGGTTGAAGGCGAGGCTTTTGCGGAAGGATTCCATGTTGTAGTAGCCCGATTTTGAGGTTTGGTAGGGGAGGTGGAGTCCTATGCCGAGGTCGCCGCG
>JBJEDP010000243.1:0-4080 GCA_051872175.1 Candidatus Limisoma sp. | reverse complement strand
TCTCAACTGGTATAACGTCTCCGACCCGCGTCCCGACTACTACCGCTACTTGCCGTCGTACTTCGACGACAAGCCCGAGGCTTACGAATTCTATAAAAACTTGTGGGAAAACAACGAATCTCAACGTCAACTCGACTGGAATCGTCTCTACAACGTCAACTCGCTCGCTTTGCTCGAAAGCGAACAAATGGGCACCGAATATCGCGGCTCGAGCTACATCCTCGAAGACCGTCACAGCGATATGAAGAACTTCATCATCAATTCGACCCTCAACCATCGTCTTAACGACCACATGACTCTCCAAGCAGGTGTCGGCGTTAACTGGTCGCAGGCTTCTTACTACAAGACCATGCGCGACCTCCTCGGCGGTTGCTACTGGATGGACACCGACCAATATTCAGAACGCGACTTCCCCGACGACCCCGACATGCTCCAAAACGACCTTAACAACCCCGACCGCAAAATCTACGAGGGCGACCGTTTCGGCTACGACTACAACATCAACTCCTTCATCGCGGAGGCTTGGCTACAAAACATCGTCAACCTCGCTCACTGGGACTTCAACTACGGCTTGAAGTTGACCTACACGCAATTCCAACGCGACGGTAAGATGCGCAACGGTCGTGCTCCCGAAAACTCTTACGGCAAAGGCGAACGTCACTCGTTCGACAACGGTATGGTCAAATTCGGCGGTACTTACAAGCCCAACGGCAAAAACTTCATCACTCTTAACGTATCTTACGGCACACGCGCTCCGTATGCTAACAACGTATACATCTCGCCGCGTATCAAAGATACTGCTATCGATTGTACAAACGAACGCGACCTCGCTGCCGACCTTACTTATACGTTCAACTATCGTAAGTTCCACGGCTCTATCTCAGGTTACTGGACTAACTTCTACGACGCCGTTGAGCGCTCTTCGTTCTACGATGACGGTCTCTCTACTTTCGTAAACTACGCACTCACCGGTATCAACAAAACTCACAAGGGTGTCGAACTCGGCGTGGCTTACAAAGTAACTTCCGACCTCACTATCACAGCTGCCGGTTCTATCTCGAAATATCAATACAAGAACCGCCCGACTGCTTTCCGTAGCGCGGAAAACGGCGCTATCGAAGACCGCACCGATGTCGTTTACCTCAAGAACTACTACGTGCCAAACGGCCCGCAGACTGTAGGTAGCCTCTCGGTGAACTATAACGCTCCTCACATGTGGTTCCTCGAACTCAACGGCTCTTGGACCGGCGACAGCTATATCCAAGTTACTCCCCTCCGTCACATGTACATGGAAGGTATGCTCGGTTGCGACACCAAAGAAGAGTATATCGAAAAGGTTAAAGAAATCACTTACCAAGACAAGCTTCGCGACGCATTCACGCTCAACGCAAGCATCGGTAAACTCATCTACGTAAACCGCAAAATGTCGCTCAACTTCAACGTAAGCGTCAACAACATCCTTAACAAGAAAAACATCCAAACCGGTGGATATCAACAGAACCGTTTCGACTACACCGACTACGATGTTAACAAATACGCTAACAAATATTACTACACTCAAGGCATCAGAGTATTTGCCAATGTAGGTATCAAATTCTAATAAACATTTACGAACAAATAAAACAAACTAAGATATGAAACACGTAAAATTATATCTAACGGCGATGCTCTTTGCCGCTCTCGGCATTACAAGTTGTGATGACGATTGGGACACACCGCCTTTGACCGGCCCCGTAGCTACTATCGAGGCTAACACTTCAATCTACGACTTGAAGGCTAAATATTGGTTCGACGAAACTAACGGTGTCGACACTATCGGTCTTACCGACGAAGGCGAACACATCGTCATCAAAGGTCGAGTTGTCAGCTCCGACGCTTCCGGCAACATCTACAAAAACCTCGTCATCCAAGACGAAACGGCTGCCGTTACTTTCTCTATCAACCAAAACAGCCTCTACACCGACTACCGCATGGGTCAAGAAGTGGTTATCGACGTTACCGACATGTATCTCGGCAAATATGCCGGCTTGCAACAATTCGGTTGGCCCGACTACAGCGACACTTACGGCTGGCAAACCACTTTCATGCCCCTCGAACACTTCCAAGCTCACGCGCAACTCAACGGCCTTCCCGAGCCCGCTAAGATGGATACCATCTCGACTACTATCAGCGCGCTCCCGACAACTAAAGAAGGCATCATCAAAATGCAAAGCCAACTCGTGCGCTTCGACGGCGTTTCGTTCGAAAACGGCGGTAAGGGTACTTTCGCTTCATACCAAACTACCGTATCACAAAACATCACCGACGGTACTGCTACTTTGGCTGTCCGAACCAGCGGTTATGCTAACTTCTACGGCAAAATGCTGCCCGAAGGCGAAGGCGCTGTTGTCGGTATCCTCGGATACTTCAACGGTACTTGGCAACTCACTCTCCGCTCTTACGAAGACTGCATCTTCGGCGAACCCCTCGAAGGCTCTAAGATTCGTCCTTACAGCGTGACAAGCGCTATTGCCAACAAGGGTAAAAACGGTTGGGTGAAGGGCTACATCGTTGGCGCTGTCGCTCCCGGCGTTTCTTCTGTTTCGAACGCTAACGACATCGAATGGGCTGCTCCTTTCACTTTGCCTAACACACTCGTTATCGCCGATAGCCCCACAGAAAAAGACTTCAACAAGTGTATCGCTATCGACCTCCCGCAAGGCTCTGAACTCCGCAACCGCGCTAACCTCGCCGACAGCCCCGACAACCTCGGTCAGGAAATCACCCTCAAAGGTACTGTCGGCTCGCTCTACGGCATGAACGGTTTGACCGATAACCAAGGTACGCTCGCTGAATTCGTATTCAACGCTATCGTTACCGTTGGCGAAATCGACGAAAACTTCAATAGCTACAGCGCAAAAATCGACAACCTCGTTGCTAACGCAGGTTGGTCGTACGTATCGGTTAAGGGTAACAAAGACTGGTATCTCCGCGAATTCAACAGCGACACCTATGCTACTGTTTCCGGCTACGGCGGTACTCCTCCCTTCGACTCTTGGTTGATTACTCCTTGCATCAACGTCAACAAGCTCGCAGAGAAAGTCCTCAACTTCCAAACTCAAGTGGCAGGCTACGGCTCGACTACTTCTACTTTCGAAGTTTATGTTCTCGACAGCAACGACCCGGCAACCGCTAACATCACCAAACTCGATGCTACTTTTGCTACTCCTTCGACAACTGCTGTTTACAGTGACTGGGTATCGTCGGGCAACATCGACCTCAGCGCATGGGCAGGCAAGAAAATCTTCATCGGCTGGCGCTACCAAGCAACAAGCGACTCCAACTACGCTACTTGGTGCGTCGACAACGTACTCGTTGGCAAGAAGGGCGCAGGTCCTTCGTCGAGCAACGACGGTTCCGAGGCTAAGCCTTACCTCGTCAGCGACGTCCTCTCGGGTGCTACCGGTACAGGCGTTTGGGTGAAAGGCTACATCGTTGGTTTCAGCAGTGGAACTAACGCTTCAACGGCTGCGAAATTCACTGCAGAAGGTGCTAATGCTACCAACGTACTCATCGCCGAAAGCGCTTCTGAGAAAGACGTAGCTAACTGCATCGCAGTGGCACTCCCAACAGGCGACATCCGTACTGCTGTCAACCTCAAAGACAACCCCGCAAACCTCGGTAAAGAAATCGCTGTCAACGGAACAATCACAGCTTCCCTATACGGCATCAAGGGCGTTAACGCGTTGACAAGCTACAAATTCTAAAGTAAGCTACGAATTCAAAGGCGTTTTAGCCATCAACATCCCACAAGGCGCAGACCACTCCGGTCCGCGCCTTGTTGCATTCCGGCGATACGACACCTCGTCCTCCGTCCCCTCCGCACCGTCCCTCGGTGCGACCGTGCAGGCGTGTGGAGCGAAGGAGCATCCACAGCGTGTCGAAGATACGCTGTGGATGGGGAGCGTCGGAGACGCGCCGATTGTGGTAAACCCCACGCTCAGCGTCGGAGACGTTTAGCGTGGGGGACGAAGCTCACCCACACCCTCGAGCCTCGGAGAGGGTCGGTCGTGGTAGCATAAAAAGGAATCAGGAATTAGA
>JBJEDP010000242.1:0-4109 GCA_051872175.1 Candidatus Limisoma sp. | reverse complement strand
GTCTTGAACGTAAAGACTCGTGATAGCCTTGTTGTTCGACAGGTCGAGGTTCTTGATTTTGTTGTCGGAGACGTTGAACGATATGAGTTCGGGGCAATTCGACGGGTTAATCGAAGTGATGTCGTTGCCCGCGCAAGTAAACTGATAAAGTTTGGGATATTTCGTGATGTCGAGTTCGGTGAGGTAGTTGTTGGCTATGTAGAAATAGGTCAACTCGGGATAGTTTCCGTCTTCGAAATCGAGCAAAGCGTTGTCGCTGAGGTTAAGCGAAGACAGAGCGGGCATTGAGCGCGAATAGAAGTGCATAATGTGGCATTCGTGCATGTCGATACGCTTAAGGTTGTCGGCATTGTCGGCGAAAACGACGGTTGTCATTTCGGGGTTGTTATATCCGTAGAACGACTCGAGCGCGGTGAAACCCATCAGGTTAAGCGTGATGAAGTTATTGCCGTTTTTCGACACGTTTAGTTCCTTGAGCGACGAGCCGACAGCGGAGATGTCGAAGGCATGGCTGTCGATTTGGTTCTCGGAAAGGTTAAGCGTTTCGAGCGCGGGCAGCGACGGCAGAGAAAACTCTGTAAGGGCGTTTTTCGACAAGTTGATGTAGTTGAGAGTCGGCTGATTTTCGATAGTACAAGCCGTGATACCTGCCGAAGTACATTCGAGGTTGACGAGCGAGCCGGTGATTGTGATTGTCGGCCCGAGGACGTTGCCTTTTGTGTTGAGAGTCCACGACCAGCCATTGGGGTCGATGGTGTACGACTTGGCGTTTCCGTCGCCCCAGTCGATAGTTAGAGGATCGTTGACCGATGAGGTCCAGACACGGAGAGTGATTTCGGTGCCTGCTTCAAGATTAGTTGTAAGCGTTACCGTACCTTCTTGCGCTGCTGCAAGTGCCGGAAATGCAAGAAGTGCGATTAATAGATGTAAATATTTTTTCATATTGAATTGATAAAAATGTTATCGTTATGCATAAACAACGGTGCAAAAATAGTAAATAATCATTCAAAATTTTTGTCTAAACGACAAAAACTATCGCTAAAAGACGGAAAAAATAGATAAAAAGTCGTCTTAATCGTCGTAGAGGGTCGGGTCGGCGATTCCGGCAAGCTCCATAGCCTCACGGCGTTCGCGGCAGGTGCCACAGCGTCCGCAGTGGTGTGCGCCGCCTTTGTAGCACGAATAAGTCTCGGCGTAGTCGATGCCGAGTTGCGCACCGCGGCGAGCGATGTCGGCCTTTGAGATGTCGGTATAGGGCGCAAAGACGGTCACGCCACAGTAAGTGCCCTGACGCATCGCCTCGCTCATCGCGTCGACGAAGGCGCGCCGGCAGTCGGGGTAGATTGCGTGGTCGCCGAAGTGGTTGGCAAGCATCACGCGGCGAAGGTCGCGACTTTCGGCGATGCCGCACGCCACGGCAAGCATAATGCCGTTGCGAAAAGGCACGACGGTCGACTTCATGTTTTCGTCGTCGTAATTGCCTTCGGGGATTGCGTCGGCGCCGCTGAGCAGCGAACTTTTGAAGTATTGCGCCACGAAAGCGAGGGGAATGACGATGTGTTCGATGCCCAAGCGCTCGCAGTGGAGCCGCGCACAGGCAATCTCGCGTGCGTTGTGGTTCGACCCGTAGTCGAACGTCACGGCGAGGGCTACGACGTCGCGATAGTCGTAGAGAAGCGTCACGGAGTCCATCCCTCCGGAAAGAACTATCAGTGAATCTTTCATACTAAAATTCGTTGGTGAAAGCAGCCATGAGTCGTTCGCGACGCATCTGCTGATGCTCTTCGTCGGCGTAGTTGGCAAAAGGCAGAATGGCGATACCGCCGCGAGGCGTGAAGAGTCCGCGCACCTCCAAATAGCGAGGATTCATCAGCGCCACGAGGTCTTTCATAATGATGTTTACGCAGTCTTCGTGGAAGTCGCCGTGGTTGCGGAAGCTGAAGAGATAGAGCTTGAGGCTCTTGCTTTCGACCATGTCTTCGCGCGGAATGTAGTTGATGATGATTTTAGCGAAGTCGGGCTGTCCGGTTTTCGGGCAGAGGCTCGTAAATTCCGGGCAGGTGAACGTGACGAGATATTCGTTCTCGGGGTGCTTGTTTTTGAAGGTTTCAAGCACCTCGGGAGCGTACCGGTCGGGATATTTTGTGGCGTTGCACCCGAGGAGGGTAACGCCGGAGAGTTCGTTGTCGGTTCGTGACATTTTTACAAGATTAGTTATCGTGGGTGAGTTACATTAGATAGATGTTATGCTTGAGGCATTCGGCGACTTGCTCTTCGGGCCAGATGCTGGCTTGTACTTCGCCGATGTGGGCTTTCTGGAGCAGGAGCATACAGAGTCGGCTCTGCCCTATTCCGCCGCCGATGGAGTAAGGCAATTCGCCGGCGAGCAACGAGCGGTGGAACATCAACTGACGGCGCTCTTCGCAGCCGCGCAGACGAAGCTGCTCGGCAAGGCTCTCGGCGCTCACGCGGATACCCATCGAGGAGAGTTCGAAGGGAATGTCGAGCACGTCGTTCCAGAGCATAATGTCGCCGTTGAGGCCGCGATAGCCGTCGGAGTTGACGGTAATCCAGTCGTCGTAGTCGGGGGCACGATTGTCGTGAGGCTGTCCGTCGGAGAGCGGCGCACCGATGCCGACGATAAACACGGCGCGATACTTGCGCGTAATCTCGCGTTCGCGCTCTTTGGCGGTCAAGCCGGGATACATGTCGACGAGCTGTTGCGAGTGGACGATGTGGATGTCGTCGGGCAGGCGCGGAATGATGTGCGGGAAGCGCTCATAGATAATCGCCTCTGTCTCTTTAAGTGCGGCATAGATTTCGCGGACGGTGTCGACGAGGTAGTCGAGGGTGCGGTCGCTTTCGTTGATGGTGCGTTCCCAGTCCCACTGGTCGACGTAGAGCGAGTGGATGTTGTCGAGCTCCTCGAATGTACGGATGGCGTTCATGTCGGTGTAGAGACCGTATCCTGCGGGGATGGCGTATGCGCCGAGCTTGGTGCGTTTCCATTTCGCGAGGGAGTGAACCACCTCGGCATGGCGATTACCCATGTCGGCGATGTCGAACCCGACGGCATGCTCCACGCCGTTAAGGTCGTCGTTGAGACCGGTGCCGGAGAGCACGAACAGCGGCGCTGTGACGCGACGCAGGTTTAACGCCTTCGACAGTCGTTCCTGGAAAGCGTCTTTGATTATCTTGATAGCAATTTCAGTCGTTTCGGGGAGAAGTTTTAAGTGATACTTCTCCGGAATTATGAGTCCCATTGGTATGATTATTAATAATTAGTGTGCAAAGATAGCAAAATAATCTCAAAAAGCCAAATATTTAAGCATAATGAACGGCAAAAAGCCGCGAAAGACGACAATTCGGCATATTCGGTGGTGGTTATTCGGCACGATATCCGGCAGCACACGTACACGACCACGACCGTGCATCTCCGAAGCTCGAGGTTTCCGGGGGGCTTCGCTCCTCACGCTGAGCACTCTCCGAGGCTAAGCGTGAGGTTTACCACGACCGGCGCGTCTCCGACGCTCCCCATCCACGGCGTATCTTCGACACGCTGTCGATGCACGTTCGCCACACAGTTAACACATTGATAATAAAGGGATTGTAGGGTAGCGGCTTGCTGCGACCGGGTAGACGAGTGGTATTATTTCTCTAACCTCTAACCAATAACCTCTAACCACCGCCAAAGGCGGTTTGTTATCGCCAAGATGCTAGCTCGAAGAGCTTGCGGCATTCGGTTATCCTCACCTTGCCGCTTGCGGCTAGGTGGGGTTCCTGACAATCAACCCAAAATGAGCTAAATTGCATAGATTTTGCTCATTGGTAGTGCTAAGTCGGAGACTTTGCATATCGATGACCCTGCACCCTTCACCCTGTACCCTGCACCCTCCACCCTTACCTCTTACCTCTTACCTTTGTCGGAGATGCTCGGTCGTGATAGTTAAAGCCTGTGGCGTGGTTATAGACCGATTTCAGGTTTCTAATTCCTGATTCCTTTTTATGCTACCACGACCGACCCTCTCCGAGGCTCGAGATGTGGGGGTGAGCGTCGTCCCCCACGCTAAACGTCTCCGACGCTGAGCGTGGGGTTTACCACAATCGGC
>JBJEDP010000241.1:0-4124 GCA_051872175.1 Candidatus Limisoma sp. | reverse complement strand
CCCGACAAATAATCTTCATTACCTTAAAATCCAATACCATGAAAAACTGATGCAAATATAATGCAGTTATGTTTTACAACATAATTTTTGAGCAAGAAAAATCACATCGTTAACATATTTTACACAAACAACCTAAGAATATCAGAAATTTGCAACCAATTTTCACGAACCGCTGGCAATATTCCACAGTTTGTTACAGTTTTGTTACAAAACACAACACTACTTCACGTCCAACCTGCCACTGCGTCGGCGCTCAGCGTAGAAAAGTAGTAGCACATTTCCTATTTTTTAATATAATAGGTTTCGGTATGTCAACTTTTTTGGATAAATTTGCGCCGAAAAATAAAGGATACAATTTATTCACTTTATATCATTACATTATGGTAAATTATAAAGATCTTGGTCTTGTAAACACCAAAGAGATGTTTGCAAAGGCAATCAAAGGTGGTTATGCAATCCCGGCGTTCAACTTCAACAACATGGAGCAGTTGCAAGCAATTATCCAAGCAGCAGCCGAAACAAAGTCGCCGGTAATTCTTCAAGTGTCGAGCGGTGCGCGCAAGTACGCTAACCAAACTCTGCTTCGCTACATGGCAGAAGGCGCTGTAGAATACGCAAAAGAATTAGGCTGGGAGCACCCGCAAATCGTGCTTCACCTCGACCACGGCAACTCGTTCGAGCTCTGCAAATCGTGCGTAGACTTCGGTTTCTCGTCGGTTATGATCGACGGTTCACACCTCCCCTACGAAGAAAACGTTGCATTGACTAAACAAGTTGTTGAATACGCTCACAAGTACGACGTAACTGTAGAAGGCGAACTTGGCGTACTCGCAGGTGTTGAAGACGAAGTTAGCTCCGACCATCACACCTACACCAACCCTGAAGAAGTTATCGACTTCGCTACTCGCACAGGTTGCGACAGCTTGGCTATCTCTATCGGTACTTCGCACGGTGCTTACAAGTTCACTCCCGAACAATGCACAGTTGACCCCAAAACAGGTCGCTTGGTTCCGCCGCCATTGGCATTCGAAGTACTCGACGCTGTTATGGAGAAACTCCCCGGCTTCCCCATCGTGCTCCACGGTTCTTCGTCAGTTCCCCAAGAAGAAGTTGAAACTATCAACAAATACGGTGGCGCTTTGAAGGCTGCTATCGGTATCCCCGAAGAAGAACTTCGCAAAGCTGCTAAATCTGCCGTTTGCAAAATCAACATCGACTCCGACAGCCGTTTGGCTATGACCGCTGCTATTCGCAAGGTATTCGCTGAACAACCTGCAGAATTTGACCCGCGTAAATACCTCGGTCCGGCTCGCGACAACATGAAGAAACTCTACATGCACAAAATCATCAACGTGCTCGGTAGCGACGGCAAAGCTGAATAAGCAAAATCATTCAATTCATAAAGAGAGCGTCACATCGGCGCTCTTTTTTTGCTCGTTTTTTGCCAAAATCGGCGATTTTAATAAAGAAAACCTAAAAATGTCCCTTAAACGTAATCTGTCTGTGGCGATTTGCACTAACTTTGTAACCGACAATCGAACACACATTGCTTGTCACCGATTTGGAACATTTTTAACCAATAAAACTTTATAACATCATGAAGAAAATTTTCAGAACAGTTGCGCGTCAAGCCACACTTCTCGCAGCGGTAATGCTTGCGGCTTTCGGTTTTTCACTCACGTCATGCTCGGATGACGACGAACCCGAACAGCCTGAATCTACAAGTCCGCAATTGGAAAAAATTGCTTGGTTCAGATTGGCAGACGACGGCGTAACTCCCGACCTCGAATGGTTCGCATATATGGATAGTCCCGGAATGTATACCGGTTTCTATATGGCTAACGAAGAAGACGTTGAATGGGCGCAAACGAAAACCGGCGAAAAGAAAATAGCTTTATACGATTTGGTATTAGCAGCCAAAGCACCTGTATCTGTCACAGTTACCAAGACATCTGAAACAACCGGAACTCTATCAATGGGTGGCATTGAGTGCGATTATAAGTTGTCGGAAGACGGCAAATATTTTACAGAGTATACACCCGATGGCGACATAACATTTATTAGCATCAAAGCCCTCGGCTTGACTCAAGGCAGAATTTGGGACTTCTCCGACTTAACAGAAATCGATTGGTAAAAATAACGCACTTATAACCAAGCAAAAAAACCGCCGGCTTCACAGTCGGCGGTTTTTTTTCAAAATCGATAAATAATACTCTTTTAGATAAAACAGTTTTAACTTTACAAACCTATATCTATCAAAACCATTTAGAAGGGGTTTATTTACGTTTCAGCACCTTGAAAGTCTTAACCGTGCCGTTTTGGCTCAAGCGTACTAAGTAGACACCCGTAGCGAGTGCCGACATGTCGTAGGTAGCTTCGTGAGCCACTGCAATGTCGGCGATGCGGCTGCCCGAAGCGTTGTAGAGCGAAGCAACGGCATTGTCGGCTCCGGCAATACAGAGCGTGCTGCCGGTTGCGGAAACGTAAACTCTCACGCCCGACAGAATATCGTTGACGCCACCTACACCAGAAACGGTCACTGTCACAGTCTTTTCGACCACCTTACCGTTCGAATTTACGCTGACTTTAAGTTCGCCCGAACCGCTCTTCTTAGGCAGCAAGGTGAGGTTAAGTCCGTCGTTTTCAACGGTAAACACGTTGCTTTCGGTCGTAGCCGAAACGACAGCCTTCACCGGAAGATTGTCGTCGCTGATAAGTTCCGGTTTGGTGATTGTGAGCATAGTGTTGGGGAGGTTGATGTCGCCAAGGTTAATTTCCGGTTCGGCATTGTCGGGGAATACGGGCATCGACGGGAACCAATAGTTGCCCTCGCCGTTAACATTCGTTGGGAAATAGGATTGTTCGATTGCTCCGGTTTCCGTATTAATAAGGTGTACCCAGTTGTACAAATAGTTGCTGCCCCAGCCCGATTGAACGGTCATTGCCACGAGATAACCGGTGTGAGGGTCGATACCGAGTGTGCCGTAGAATTCTTGTGTGTTCGATTCGGTCATACCCGCAGGCATGGTAAACACGAACTCTGCGTCGTCGGCAACCGTTCCGTCGGCATTGAGAGTAAGTTTGCCGAGTTTGTTTTGCGACCAAGCGCCGCCCCAAGCGTAGAAGATGGCATCTTCTGTCGGCGAAGCAACAAACAAATCGGGCTTCCAAGCGCCCCATTGCGTCGGCAAAGAGTTTGTCACCGAAGAGCTAACCGTCTGCAAGTCAACAGGATTGATGCGCATAACAGTCGAGCCGCAGTTTGCCCAAACATAGCCGTCGCGAGCCACGGTGAGACCGCTAACGCCCGAAGCCTCAATGGTGGTTACCAGCGCATCGGTAGCCGGGTCGACAACGTAAATAATGTCGTTGCGCGAGGTTGCAAACACGTAGTTGCCGACGCGTTCCATTGTACCCACTTCGTCGGAAGTGCCTTCGATTTTATTGCCGACAGTGCCTGCCGCGAGGTCAACCACGCGGATACCGTCAGTCGTTCCGAGATAAGCTTTTTCGGTCGAAATGCCCACGAATGCGCGGCCGTCGCCACCGATTTCAGCCACCGAGGAGAGCATCGACATCGTTGCCGCATCAAAAGTGACCAGGCGCGCGCCTTGTTTCGAAATGGCATACAAGCGGTTGCCGTAGATTGTGCCATACTGCGAAGTGGTGCCGAGCGGATTTGTGCCGTTGGCCAAAGTTTCGACGTTGTACGCCATCGTACCGTCGGCGCCAAACCAGTTGATTGAGCCCGGGTCTGCGCCGTAACGACCTTCGTTGACCACGAAGAATCCATCTTGATAAGTTGCCGATTGCGACTCGGCATTAGCGGCGAAGAATGCCGCAAGTGCGATTGTTGAAAGTGTAATTTTCTTCATATCAGTAAGTTATATAAAGTTGGTTAATACCTTATTATATATCGCTTACGAATGAAGAAACACGCCTATAGAGGGGGTTGCCACACTGCTCTGCCTATTCACCGTAAGCGTTTTGAGCGTATAAGCACGGGCAGGTCTTCTGACTTCTCCACATCTGTCTTACCTTCCCGGTAGCTAACCAGTGGCGTTTCGTAGGCAGATGCTATTCGTTTGGAGTTACAGCAGCGGGACTGTTCGGGACTTTCACCC
>JBJEDP010000240.1:0-22133 GCA_051872175.1 Candidatus Limisoma sp. | reverse complement strand
CACGATTTCGACATCCCCGGAGGCAATGCGAAAGTTGAGTTCGTGCTTTGCGAACTTACCGACCACCAACTCGAATACGTTAATAAATCTTTGAAAAAATGAAAAAGTCTATTATATTCATACTTCTAATATTCGTCGTCGTTAATTGTTTCTATGCCTTGTCAGGGAATGTTAAGCATCAAGAATATAGCGTTATAAAGAAGAGCGGAGCGACCAATAGCCAATTTCGTGATCCGAGTCTATTCAGCGGTTCGAGCACGTTGAATGGAGCTAAAGAGCGCACCAAGCGATTGATAGGTGGAGCTACAACTCGAGGCATTGATAAAAAAAACAGACCCAATAGTGCTTATTATAGTAACGTTGTGAAGCGGAACGGGTGGTTTGAAGGCGTTGGAAAGCCGTTGACGCGCGAGACGGCTTCGCATTTGTTTTCCTACTACAAATTGTCGCAGAAAAATTCTGCCGGGCATTGGACCCTCATGGAGGCATATGACGGATTAGGCAGACTTACGACGTATCATAACATTGGAACCTTCCTCGTTAACCAATTCAATGATGACGACAAAGGCGCCAATGCTGCGTGGCGCGAAAAACTACGGACAGTGTGTAAGTGGAGTTTTATCGGTGACAACTCCGACAAAAACGTAGTGCAAGAGGTGGGACTCGATGAGAATGATAATATAGTGTATGTTTTCGTGCCGATGAAAGTCGGCGAGCGTGAGTATGTCGGTACGTATCTTGACGCGTGGGGAATGCCTGTGTTTTTGCGAACCGATTCGCTGGGCAATGACATTGGCTATGCCAACTATGTGCATATACATCTCGACAACCGCGGCTATATCGAGCGTTTGACTTTTGCCGACCGTCGAGGCAATCCTCAGCGCGACTATAACGGCGCTTTCGCTAATATAAAACACTATGACGACAAAGGTCGACAAGACTACGAGGCATCGCTCAATATAATGGGAAATCGTATGATAGACCATGCCGGCAATTGCGGTTGGCGTGTGAAATATTGCGGAGACACTGCGATTGAAGCGTTATATTTTGATGCCGACGAAAAACCGATTGCTATTAAATCTACGTGTGGTGAAATTGGTAACATTTATGGATATCGCACAATCTATGATAAATATGGGCGCGATTCTATAGTCGATATACTTGGGCGCGACGGCAAGCCCGCTGTGTCCGAAAAAGGAGTTGCTCGTCTGCTCAACCGTTATTCCAAACACGGTTTACTCATAGAACGTCAATATTTCGACTCTTTGGGAAAACTTACAAATGACTCGTTGGGGGTGGCTGTTTGGAAACGAGAGATAAACAGTTTCGACCTTGATACATGCTTGGTATGGCTTTCGGCAGACGGTAAATACGTCAATGCGCCTTACGCTTGTAAACAGTTGACGAAATATGATAAGTCGTGGAATATAGTTAGTTTTAAATCGTATCGAACAACGAACGGCGACGATTTGGTACTCCATTATACAAGTTATACAGACAGCGCCGGAAACGAAGTGCAGAAATGGGCAGACTACAATTTGATGCGCATTGACTCGTACGACTCAGGTAGGCGTTATCTCGGCTATGCTTATTTCGACTTGTCGGGCAATCCCGTCGACCACGATGGCGCTTTGTTTTCCGACGACGCGGGCTTACATTCGTATACGAAAAATTATCAGGATAGTATTACTATTATTGAAACATATTTAAAATCAGATGGAAGCCCGTTCCTTTGTAGAAGTGGATACTATAAAAATATTACACAAATAGATACGATGCACCATCAATATATTAACACGCAGTATGCCGAGCCTGACGTTGTTCGCTATAAGTTTGTAAAGCAATTTAATGATGATTTTAGCGAAATTCAGCGGCAATGGGATTTGACTCTTGACGGTAAACAAGCCCGAGTAGGTTGGTGGGATAACGACTATTACGAATGTATCGTTGATTATAATATGTATGGTGTGATGACAAAAATTCAAGCCTTAAACGAATTTGGTGAACCTGCATATATGTATCGTAATTCGGACAATAAAGTGTTTACGTATTTGGATATTAATGCAAGTACATATTACGATGAGTTTGGTAATGAAATAGAAAATAATTGGTCATTCTCTTACAATCTACCGCGGGCAGTAGTTGTTGAGGTAACAAAACCGGCGGTTGCCGACTCGTTGGGTATTTGCAATGGTGATGTGATAGTGTCGTATGGCGATTGGCGGGTCGATGAGTCACTCAAAAACTATGATGTAAAAGACTTTTATGCCGAAGCGATAGTGTGTGCCGAAAAGACGAAGTCGGTAACCTTATTGCGCCATGATCCCGAAGCTGATTCGAGCAAAATTGTTCGAATCAACAATCTTCGAGCGGGGCGCCTTTCGGATTTGGGAATTTACCCGCGAATGATTTATTACACTCAAAAAGAGCGTCAACGCCTCGTTGATGTGTGCCGCAAAAACGGTGTGTCACTTGAATCACTTCCGTACAAAACGACAAAGGATGTGGTCTTGCTTATGCCGAGAAAACGCGATGTTTACTCCAGTAGTTGGTACAATTCCGGATACTGCGACCCGGTGTTTGTGCTTGCTGCAAATAATGCCGAAGAGGCAACTTCCGACGAAACTCTTTGGGAATGGTCAATACGGCGAAACCGGGAATACGAATATTCGAAGGGAGCCTATTTCAAAATGATGGATGCGGATTTGTATGTAACAGATGATTTGTCTGCGCTGAAAAAGTCGACTTGTAAATACTATTTTAGTAATGCTGAAAGAATGACTGTCCAAGTCGGAAAAGATGTCTACAACAAACTTATAGCGCTTCGCAACAAATACGATAATGAGATTCCGTCGGATTCTACTTTTGAAGAGATGGCGTCGTCTGTTACAACGTTATACAAGCCAAAGCAATTAGTCGGCGATTGGATGCTTGATGTTGAAGGTTTTGTGGGTCACCTTTTATATACTTTTGATAAGAAAGGCTTAATGTGGTTGAATTTTGAGATGGAACAAGAAGTCGCTGAAGGTAGTTTTGTCAAGATGACCGCAAAACTGACAAAGCCTTTTGAGTGGGAGCTCGATGGCAAAGTCCTTTATGTCAGTCATTCCGGCGAGGTTGATAGTCTTGAGGATTTTTTAGACTTAACGGCTGATATAAGGACCGACGACCCGGAGGTCAAACGCTTATTCGATGAGAAAAAAGAAAATAGTATGGATGAACTACGGGCTCTTCTATGTGAGTTTTTGAAAGAGCAAGGCTTTTTTGACACGGAAAAGTATGTGCTGATGGGTCTGACAAATGCAAAGATGACACTCAAGAACAAATCGACTACCTTTGATATGGTGCGGGTTGAAAAGTAAAGACGAACATAACATACTCAATACCATCTTCAAGAAACAGACCGGAATGACGCCTCTGCAATATCGCGGTGGCGACAACTCGGAGGAGGAAAGTGTTGTTAATAAATCTTAATTACGTACTGCTACTATTAAACTTTTTTAAGGAATTTAATTAGCCTATATTATTAATTGTTGTTTTGTAGACTGATTTTGTATCTTTGTATAGAAAACCAGGCTACAACACATTATGTTTAATGCAATAGTAAAATTCTCGGTACGCAAGAAACTTTTTGTCGCGTTGACAACATTGTTTCTTCTCATAGGAGGCATCTACGCCATGGTAACACTTCCGGTGGATGCCGTTCCCGACATAACGAACAACCAAGTACAGATTGTGACCGTCTCGCCGACGTTGGCACCACAGGAGGTTGAGCAACTCATCACCATCCCGGTAGAAACGTCGATGAGCAACATAATGAACGTCACCGAAATCCGTTCGGTGTCGCGTTTCGGGTTGTCGTTGGTTACTGTTGTGTTCAAAGAGAGTGTTCCGACGCTCGAGGCGCGTCAGTTGATAAACGAGCAAATCCAGTCGGTAGCCGGGGAGATACCGTCGGAGTTGGGCACCCCGGAGATGATGCCTATCACGACCGGACTCGGCGAAATCTATCAGTATGTGCTGAAAGTCGACGATGCGCACAAGGGCGACTACGACGCTATGGAGTTGCGCACGATACAAGATTGGATAGTACGTCGGCAGCTCAGCGGCATTCCGGGGATTGTCGAAATCAACAGTTTCGGCGGCTACCTCAAGCAGTATGAGATAGCCATCGACCCCGACGTGCTGACCGTATTGCGACTCACCATCGGCGACGTCTTTGAGGCGCTGAGCCGCAACAACCAGAACACCGGTGCAAGTTATATCGAAAAGCAAGGTCGTGCATACTATATTCGCAGCGAAGGTATGCTGACGAGCACGAAAGACATCGAGAAAATCGTTGTGGCGAACCGCAACGGCATGCCCGTTCACGTCAGCGACATCGGTCGCGTAGGATTCGGCTCGCCCAAGCGTTTCGGCGCAATGACGATGGACGGCGAGGGCGAGTGCGTCGGCGGTATAGCCATGATGCTCAAGGGTGCCAACGCCAATGTGGTGACCCAAGAACTGAGCGAGCGCATCGAGAAGGTGCAGAAGATGCTGCCCGAGGGCGTTACGATAGAGCCGTATTTGAATCGGTCGGAACTTGTCAACCGCAACATTTCGACTGTGATTTATAACTTGGTCGAGGGCGCGATTATCGTGTTTGTCGTGCTGATGCTGTTCTTGGGCAACGTCCGCGCGAGTCTGATAGTGGCATCGGTCATTCCGTTGGCGATGCTGTTCGGCTTCATCTTGATGCGGCTGTTCGGCGTTTCAGCCAACCTGATGAGCCTCGGCGCCATCGACTTCGGTATTGTCGTCGACGGGTCGATAGTGATAATCGAAGGCATCTTGGCGCACCTGTATTCTCGCAAGATGATGGGACGTCATTTGACAGCCGAGCAGATGGCAGACGAGGTCGAAGCCGGTGCGGCAAAGGTGGTGCGCAGTTCGGCATTTGCCGTGCTTATTATTTTGATAGTTTTCTTCCCGTTGCTGACGCTGACCGGCATCGAAGGGAAATATTTTACGCCGATGGCGGAAACGCTGGTGTTCTGTATCATCGGAGCGTTGCTGCTGTCGTTGACCTATGTGCCGATGATGGCATCGATGTTTTTGAAGCGCGAAATCACGGCGAAACCGACCATCGCCGACCGCTTTTTCGGATGGCTGACGAAAGTCTACAATAGGGCGTTGCGTTGGTGCGTGCGTAATGCGGCAGTGACCATCGGCGGTGCATTTGCCCTGCTCGCAGGCTCGATGTTGCTGTTTTCGAGCCTCGGCGCAGAGTTTATCCCGACGCTCGACGAAGGAGATTTCGCTATGCAGATGACCCTTCCTGCGGGCAGCTCGCTGACGCGCAGCATCGAGGTGTCGGAACAGGCGGAGAAGATACTTAAGGAGCGTTTTCCCGAGATAAAGCACGTTGTGGCGAAAATCGGAACGGCGGAAGTTCCGACCGACCCGATGTCGGTGGAAGATGCCGACGTGATGATAGTGATGAAGCCGTTCAAGGAGTGGACATCGGCGTCGAGTCGAGCCGAGATGGTCGAAAAGATGAAAGCCGCACTCGACGAAATCGACGGCGCGGAGTTTAACTTCAGCCAGCCCATCCAGTTGCGCTTCAACGAACTAATGACCGGCGCAAAAGCCGACATCGCCATCAAGCTCTACGGCGAAGACATGGACGAACTCTATGCTAAGGCGAAAGAGGCGGCGAAGTATGTCGAAAAAGTGCCGGGAGCATCCGACGTGATTGTAGAGCAAGCCGTAGGACTTCCGCAGTTGGTGGTGCACTACGACCGTAACAAGATAGCGCGCTACGGCGTCGACATCGAAGAACTCAACGCCATAATCCGTACCGCCTATGCCGGCGAAACGGCAGGCGTGGTGTTCGAAAACGAGCGCCGCTTCGACCTGGTGGTGCGCCTCGACCACGAGTTGGTGAAAGATTTGGACCTTAACGCCTTGACCGTGCGCACTTGCGACGACCTGCAGATTCCCGTCAGCGAAGTGGCGACAATCGAGTTGGTCGACGGTCCGCTGCAGATAAACCGCGACGCGGCAAAGCGCCGTATCGTGATTGGCGTGAACGTGCGTAATGCCGACATTCAGAAAGTGGTCGAAAACATCAGCCGCACGCTCGAGAAAAACGTAAAACTCAAGCCGGGCTACTATTTCGAGTACGGTGGTCAGTTTGAAAACCTGCAAAACGCAATCAACACGTTAATGATAGTAATTCCGATAGCACTTATGCTTATACTACTGTTGCTCTTCTTTGCATTCAAGAGCGTGACCTATTCGTTAGTCGTATTCTCGACAGTTCCGTTGTCGCTCATCGGTGGCATCGTGGCGCTGTGGATACGTTCGTTGCCGTTCAGCATATCCGCCGGAGTGGGATTTATCGCGCTCTTCGGCGTGGCGGTGCTTAACGGTATCTTGATAATCAACCATCTGAACGATGCGCGCAACGGCGGCAAGCGACCGCGATGCACCGACCGCGTGATTTTCGAAGGCTGCAGCCACATCCTCCGCCCGGTGTTCCTTACCGGACTTGTGGCGTCGCTGGGCTTCGTGCCGATGGCAGTTGCCAAGTCGGCGGGAGCGGAAGTGCAACGACCGTTGGCAACCGTCGTCATCGGCGGATTGATAGTGTCGACGGTGCTTACATTGCTTGTCATTCCGGCATTCTACCGCATGGTTAACGCGCTGCCCGTGCGTTGGCGCGCCTTGAAGCGTCGAGGCATCGTCGGCGGCAGATTCATCGTCGTTGCACTCATAGCCGCTACGATGGTGTCGGCGTTTGCCGAGTCGCCTCGGGCGGTGACGATTGAAGATGCGGTCAAGATGGCGGTAGAGCGTTCGGCACGCATCAGCCAAGCCGAAGCCGACATCAGCCGCGCCAAAGCCGCGCGCGGAGAGTCGTGGGACGGCGGAATGACCTCGCTGTCGTACTCGTGGGGACAACTCAACGGCGAGCCCAAAGGCGACAACGAATTGTCGGTCGAACAGTCGTTAGGCTCGTTCCTGACGCCGCACTATAAGAATGTGTTGGTGCGCACGACAACGGCAACCGGCGAATATCGTCGGCAGATTGTCGAGCGCGAAGTGACCGCTGAGGTCAAGCGAGCGTGGTGCGACTACCAAGCCGCGTATGCACGTTGCCGCCTTTGCGAAGGTCAGGAAGCCACGGCGGCGCAACTTCGTCAAATCAGCGACGTGCGCTACGAGCAAGGCGACATCAACAAGCTCGAATACACGATGATAAACACCCTCGCCGCCGACCTCCATAACCAAAGCGAGCAAGCGCGCGACCGGCTGAACCTCGCCTCGCGCCGTTTTGCGTGGGTGTGCCGCTCCGACGAGCCGATAGTGCCAGCCGACACGACGTTGGCGCTCATTGCCGCTCCCATTTCGAGCGACGTTGCGCCGGCGTATTCCGGCTATTTCGACTCGAAGGCGCAAGAGAAGGCAGACGCCGTCAACGTCGAAAAGAGCAAATTCTTCCCGGAATTTTCGGTGGGCTACAACCGTCAGAAGATTTCGCCGCTGAAGGGGCTGAATTCGTGGACCGTCGGCGTGCAATTTCCGCTGATATTTTTCCCGCAGAAGAGTCGTGTGCGCCAAGCCCGGATGGAGGCTATTTCCGCCGAGTTCGAGGCACAAGACAATCTCATCCGCTTGCAGCAGACCGTCGACGAACTGCGTGCGCAACTCGCTTCGTCGGCAAAAACCATCAACTATTTTAACCAAGCGGCACTTCGCGAAGCCGACGAACTGCAACGCAATGCCGTGGCGCTCTACCAAGAGAGCGAGACCGGAATGACCGAACTCGTGCAAAGTCTCAACGCCTCGCGCGACATCCGTAACCGATATATCGATGCCGTGACGGACTACAACGTCGCCGCTATCGAATTAGAACTATATACAGGCTCAAAATAATTACTGAAATGAAGACATATATCTCAAAAACATTCGCTGCATTAGCGGCAGTAATAGCCATAACGGCGTGTGGTGGAGGCAATACGACGGAAACCTCAGATGAAGCCGCCGACAGCGTTTCGACCGACGTAGCCAAGCCGGCTACCGAAACCGCCGACACCGTTGCGGCAGACGCTTCGACCGGAGCAACAAACGTTGCCAACAGCCCGACGTTCAACGGCGTGCTTGTCGTGTCGCCCGACCAAGTGGCAACGGTGACGTCGACGATGGGCGGCAGAATACACCAACTCAACGTGATTCCCGGCAAAGCCGTTCGCCGCGGACAGGTGATAGCCTTGCTCGACGACCCCGACTTTATAACCCTTCAGCAAAATTATCTCGAATCGTCGGCGCAACTCGAGTGCCTGCGCTTGGAGTACGACCGTCAGCGCAACCTTGCGTCGAAAGAGGCAGCGTCGCAGAAGCGCGTAGAGCAGAGCCGTGCCGACTTCTTGTCGATGCAGAGCCGTGCGCGTGCCGCCGAGGCGCAACTGCGTGCGTTGGGCGTCGACGTAAAGACGATTGCCGACGGCAATATCAAGATGTATCTGCCCGTAACGGCGCCGATTAGCGGCTACGTGACCGACCTCGAAGCGAACCTCGGCAAATATCTCGAGCCGGGTATGCCGATTTGTAACGTCATCAACAAGTCGCAGCCGATGATAAAACTCACCGTCTACGAAAAAGATTTGCACCTCATAGCCGCCGGCACCCAACTTGCTTTCCGCGTCAACGGAATGGGCAAGACAACCTTCTCGGCAACGGTCATCTCGGTCGACCAAGCCGTCGACAAGACCGACTATTCAATCAAGGCATACGCGCGCGTCAAAGACGGCGGTACGTCGTTCCGCCCGGGCATGTATGTGCGTGCTAAAGTGAAAAAATAAGGGATTGTTCTAAACGCTTTCGGCGAAGGCGAGCGAGAGCACTTTGACCGACTTTGCGCCGTGTGCGGCAGCGAGGTCGGCGCACTCGCTGATGGTTGCGCCGGTGGTGATGACGTCGTCGACAATCAAGACGGTTTTGTCGGTTAGGTCAGCATCGCAGGCAAACACGTCTTTGACGTTTTGGCGACGCTCGGCGACCGACTTCGACGTCTGTGTGCGGTGCGGCTTGGCGGCGTAGATTGCTTCGACGACGGGAATCGACGTAGCCTCCGAAATGCCGCGGGCAATCCATACGCTTTGGTTGTAGCCGCGGTGGCGAAGTTTGGAGGCGTGCAGCGGAACAGGGATAATCATATCGATGTCGGCAAACCAGTTGTCGTCGGCGTGCTCGCGAGCGAAACGCTCGGCGAGATGCATCCCCGTCTGCGGGCTGTTGTGATATTTTATGTCTTTGATGATGTTTGCGTAGAGGCTCTGGCGGTTGTATTGGAAGAGCGAAATGGCAGAGTCGACGGCTTTTGTGCCCAGGAAGAGCATATCGAGATGCGCCATGCGTCCTTTGATGACCGTCGGGCGCGGCATGGCGAGAAAACACGCCTCGCAGATTGATTTCTCCGATTCGTTGAGGCTCCGACCGCACACCGGGCAGCAGTGCGGAAACAGCAGATTGCCGACGGCGTCGACGAGTCGCTTCAGGCTATTCGTCAACTTCGAAATCATCGCCTCCTGCCACTAATTGGTTGATAATCGGCAGCGCCAGGTCGCTTTCGTAGCCGCGCGATGCGGCGAAGCGGTAGAGCGCTGTTTTGCGCTTATAGGGGTCGGTTTCAGCGGAGAGTTTCGCCTTCTGCCGGAGTAGGGTGTCGAGATTTTGGCGGTAGAGTTCAGCGTCGACGTCGTCGAGCGCCGCAGCGATGGTTTCGCTGTCGATGCCGTGAAGGCGAAGCGCTTGGCGAATCTTGATACGTCCCCACATGTCGAAAGCCACCTTGTCGTTGACGAAAGCGCGCGCAAAGCGCATATCGTCGATAAACGAGTTTTCGTAGAGATAATCGATGACGCGGTCGGCGTCGGTGCGCGGCAGTCGCCAGCGAATCATCTTTTTGCGTAGTTCGCCGGCAGAATGTTCGGCGCGGGCGCAAGCGGCTGCGCAACGCTCGAGCGCCGTTTCGTAGGTTATCGGTTTTGCGGGTTTCTTTTGCATAATCATTCGTGTTTCGTGGCTGTTGCAAAACGGTAAAGCCCCTGCATGTCGCGTCGTATGTCGATGTCGACGAATCCGTGCTCGTCGAGGAGAGTGCGCATTTCGTCGGGGAAGCGACTGTTGATTTCGAAGTAGAGTCTGCCGCCGTCGGCGAGCGCGCGGCAAGCATATTCCGTGATGGCACGATAGAATCGCAGCGGGTCGCTGTCGGGCACGAAAAGCGCCGTGTGCGGCTCGTAGTCGACCACGTTGGCAGCCATCGACCGGAGTTCGCTGTCGGCGATGTATGGCGGATTGCTGACGATAATGTCATAACTGTTGTCGACGGGTTTTGTCGTGAGAATGTCGTCGCGTCGGAAGTTGACGCGCGCACGGAGTTGAGAGGCGTTTTGTTGTGCCACGGCGAGCGCCCGGTCGGAGATGTCGATGGCGTCGACGACGGCAAAACGTAGCCCGAGCGCCAGCGAAACGGCGATGCAACCGCTGCCCGTGCCGATGTCGAGCACGCGTAGGTCGCTGCCGCGATTTTCGTCGATAATCAAGTCGACGAGTTCTTCCGTTTCGGGGCGCGGAATCAGCGTCGACGAGTCGACCGAGAATTCGTGTCCGTGAAACCATGCTTTGCCGAAAATGTATTGAATCGGGCGGTTTTCGCGGAGTTGGTCGACTACTTTTGTCGTTTTTGTTACGATAAAATCAGGTAATTCCGTATCTTTGTGGAGCAAAATGTCGACGGTTTCGTAGCCGAGGAGTTCGCGGAAGATGATTTTGATAAACCCTTCCACCTCGCCCGGCGGGTATTGGTCGCGCAGACGTGTCCGCACGACGGCTATCATTTGACCTAATGTAATCGGCTCGTTCATATTGCAAAAATACACAAAATAATTGTCTTTTAGAGATGAATAACGACGAAAAATATATGGAGCGTGCGTTGCAGTTGGCAGGGCTGGGACGTGGGCACGTGTCGCCCAATCCGATGGTCGGCGCGGTCGTTGTGGCGCAAGGACGCATCATCGGCGAAGGCTATCATCGGCGTTTCGGCGAGGCGCATGCGGAGGTCAATGCCATTCGTTCGGTGTCTGCCGCCGACGTGTCGTTGCTTGCCGAAAGTACCATCTACGTTACGCTCGAGCCGTGTGCTCACTATGGGAAGACGCCGCCGTGTGCGCAGTTGATAATCGACAAACATATCCCGCGAGTTGTGGTCGGCTCGCCTGACCCGTTTAGCGAAGTTGCAGGTCGCGGAGTAGCGATGCTGCGAAAGGCAGGCGTTGAGGTTGTCGAAGGCGTATTGCGTGAGCGTTGCGACCGCCTGAACGTGCGATTTCTGACAGCCCATACGCTCGGGCGACCGTATATTTTGCTTAAATGGGCGGAGAGCCTCGACGGATACATCGACCGCCATCGCAGTGCTTCGGAGCCTGCGGCACGGCTGTCGACGCCGACCACCGCGACGCTCGTCCACCGACTGCGTGCCGAGTATGATGCCATCCTCGTCGGTGCTTCAACCGCGCGGCTCGACAATCCGTCGCTGACCGTACGCCGCTGGCGCGGGCGCAATCCTCTGCGCGTGGTGCTTACCCGCAGTGGCTTTACGCCGAGCGGCAACCTTGCCGACGACGCGGCGCAAACGATTGTCTATCAGTCGATGCCGCTCGACGACGTCTGCCGCGACCTCTATCGCCGCGGCGTGACGTCGCTGATGGTCGAAGGCGGCGCCCAGACCATCAACGCTTTCGTCGAAGCCGGATTGTGGGACGAAGCGCGTGTCGAGTGCTCGAGCGTCGTTCTCGGGGGTGGGGTAGAAGCACCGAAGATGCCAGAAGGTGAGATTTCGTGCTGTTTTGTCGACTCAAATCGTCTAATTCAAGTTAAAAAGAAATAAAAACAAGAATAATTGTTATATTGGTCTATTCTTAAGGAAAATTATTTTGGCTAAAGTATTAATTTTACAGCCGGATTTGATTTTTGCCGCGGTTTTAGTTGTTTTAAGACAATAATTTTTACCCTTTGGCAAAATAATCTTACCTTTGCAACTTAAAATGAATAGAGAAAAAGAATGAAAAGATTATTTCCGATATATTCTATCTTGACGGTATTTGCCGTCTTGGCAGGCGTTTCGTGTAACTCGTCGGAGGACGACGACAACGAACCCTTTGTGATACCGACATCGACGCTCGTTAAGGAGTTCGTGCTGCAAGAAAACGACTCCGTGCTCGTCGATTTGGATTCCGTGTTTTTCACCATCGACACTCGCGAAAAGCTTATCTACAACGCCGATTCGCTTCCGAAAGGCACAAGGATAGACCGTTTGGTGGCAACAATCACCGTTACCGACTACGCAACGAAAAACATAACCATCTCGGGTGCTGAGACGACGCCCGACACCACGTTCGTTCATACTAACGCTGACACCGACACTATCGACTTTACCGGCAACGTCCGCTTGGAAGTTGTGGCAGCCGACGGCGAAGCGAAGGCAACCTATACCGTTAAGATTAACGTGCACAAGATGGATCCCGATTCGCTCTACTGGAATGCTTTGGCGCGACGCCAATTGCCGGGACGCTCTAACGAAATTGAAGCGCAGAAAACCGCACAAAAGGGCGGCAAAACATTCTGCTTGCTGAGCGAACTCGGCGGCTACACCTTGTCGTCGACCGAAAATATCGGCGGTGATGCGTGGGAAAAACGCGTCGTGACATTCGCTTTCGAGCCGATTGTCGAAACTTTTGCCGCTACCGACGGAGCACTCGCCATCGTGGGCGAAGCGTCGGGCAAGCGCACAATCTATTACTCTACCGACGAAGGTGCATCGTGGACCGACTCGGGCGTCGAAGCAACGCAAATCATCGGCGGCTACATCGACCGCGTGGTCTATCTCACAGTCGTGGGCGGCACTTACTATACGGCAACGCTCGTCCCGGGCAGCCAACCTGCGAACGTCAACGAGGTGGAAGCGGATTTCCCCGTGCGCGGATTCTCGCAAGCCGTTTCGCTTACCAACGACTGGAGTTACGAGCCGAATATACTCATTGCCGGCGGCCGTGATGCCAAGGGTAAACTCACCGGAAGCGTTTGGGGCTTCGACGGTGTTAATTGGGGCAAAATCAGCCGAATAGAGTTTCCGCCGGTCTTCGGCACGACGCTCTTCCGCTACTTCTATAATATGGGCGAATTCTACAACAAGGACCAATATCCCGTATGGTTCGCAATGGGCGGACTCGACAACGAAGAAAAGCCCACAAAAACCGTTTATATCTCGTACGACAACGGCGTGACGTGGAAGGCAGGCGACGACCTTGTGCAGTTGCCGTTCTACTTCCCCGACTTCTACGGCGCACAGGCATTTGTCGAAACGACGACGCTGACGCGCAGCGCCGGAGCGTGGACCGCAATGGCGTCGCGCAAGTTGCCGCGCTGGTGGCAGATTGCCGCACCCGAGACACGTGCTTCCGAGCCGATAACGTCGTGGGATTGCCCGTACATCTATGTGTTTGGCGGCATGACCGTCAACGGCGGAACGCACAACAGCATCTGGCGCGGCGTGCTCAACCGTCTATCGTTTAAGCCGATTATCTAAAGTCGATGAATCACCTACTGCGACATATCCGCACGTTGATGCTCGTTGTGGCTCTGGCTGCAACGGCATTCGGCGTCTATAGCCAAGACTATAAGTTGGAGGCAGGCGTCGGAGCGGGTATCGGCGGTTATCTCGGCGACGTCAACCAAAGCAACGTGCTTCGACGTCCCGGTTATGCAGCCGAGGTGTCGATAAAATATCTCATCAACAAGCGTTTTGCCGTCAAGGCAGCCATCTCGACAGCCAAAATCAGCGGCAATTCGGAAGATTTCGACATGGTGTTCCCCGACGGGGCAACCTACAAGTTCGGACATCCTTACTACGACGTGTCGGCGGCTTTCGAGTTCAACTTTTTCAACTTCGGCATCGGGTCGCCTTATCAGAAACTGAAACGAATCACTCCCTACATCACCCTCGGTATCGGTGCGGCATATGCGCCCGAAGCGAAGGCGTTTTCGCCGATGATACCCATCGGTGTGGGAGCAAAATATAAACTAAAGGACAGGATAAACCTCGGCGTGGAAATGCGAGCAAAGATGATGCTCGGCGACAAAATCGACGGTCTGACCGACCTGCGCGGCATGAACAGTTCGTTTATGAAAAACACGGACTGGTGCCCGACGTTGATGTTCAGCATTTCGTACGAATTTAAAGAGGTTTGCAAGACCTGCCACTACGTAGAATGACGCAATGGACGAACAATTACAAAATATAATCAGTCAGATAGATAGCAGTCGGTTGCCACAGCATGTTGCCGTGATAATGGACGGCAACGGACGTTGGGCGAAGAACCGCGGGCTCGACCGTTCGATGGGTCATGCCGAGGGAGTCAACGCCGTTCGGCGCATCACCGAGATTGCGTCGGATTTGGGCATTCGCTATCTGACGCTTTATACGTTCTCGACAGAGAATTGGAATCGTCCGCAAGCCGAAGTCGACTCGCTGATGCATCTGATAGCCTACGCCATCGAGCAACAGACGCCCGACTTGATAAAAAATAACGTTCGCCTGAACATCATCGGCGACCTTAGCCGCGTGCCGGAGTTTGCGCTCAGCCGCTTGCGTAGCTGCATGGAGCAAACGGCATCCGACACCGGACTGACAATGTCGCTGGCAATCAGCTATTCGGCACGCGACGAGATAGTTGCCGCCGTGCGCCGCTTGGCAGCCGATGTCGCCAAGGGCGAGGTCTCTGCCACCGACATCGATGCCGACACCTTTGCGTCGCGGCTCGCCACGGCGGGTATGCCCGACCCGGATTTGCTGATTCGCACAGGTGGCGAATGTAGAATATCGAACTACTTGCTATGGCAGATTGCCTATGCCGAACTATACTTCTCGCCGGTGCTTTGGCCCGACTTCACGAAAACCGATTTCTGCAACATCATCAAGCAGTATCAATCGCGCGAACGTCGTTTCGGACTTACCGGCGAACAAATAAAAAACAAACAATGAACATCTTTGGAAGAATAAATATGAAAATCAGAGCACTTTCACTTGTGATAGCATTCTTGGCTTGTCTGTCGGCTTCGGCAGTCGAGCAAAACGATACGATTTACAATCCGAATATCGTTTTCTCGTCGATGCCTAAGACTTACGAAATTGCGGGAATGCGCGTCACCGGTCTGCAATACTACGAAGATTACATCGTGATAGGCTATAGCGGCTTGGCTGTGGGCGACAAAATCGAAATCCCCGGCGACGAGCTTACAAATGCGGCGAAACGCTTTTGGAAACAAGGTCTGTTCTCCAAGATTCAAATCAAGGTAGAGAAGATTTGCGGCGACAAGGCATGGCTCGTGTTCGACCTGCGCCAACAACCGCGAATTTCGCGCATTGAGTACAAAGGTGTGAAAAAAGGCGAGCGCGAAGAGCTCGACAAGCGTCTCGGCTTGTCGGCGGGCAACCAGATTACGCAAAACATCGTCAACCGCGGTGAGGAAATCGTGTCGGCGTTCTTCAAGCAAAAGGGCTTCAGCAATGTCGACGTCAAGATTCGTCAGACACCCGACATTACCAAAGAAAACGAGATGATTGTGACTATCGACGTCGACAAGAACGAGAAAGTCAAGGTGCACAAAATCTACATAGAAGGCAATGAGGTGCTCAGCGACAAAAAGATACAGCGAGCGATGAAGAAAACCAACGAGAAGAAACGCCTCGTCAACCTCTTCCGCCAAAAGAAATTCGTCGACACCGACTACGAAACAGACAAAGGACTTATCATCAAGAAATACAACGAGCTAGGCTATCGCGACGCGAAAATCGTGAGCGACTCGGTGACAAACTATAACGATAAATACGTCGATGTGCACATCACCGTCGAAGAGGGTAAAAAATACTACATCAGCGACATTTCGTGGGCGGGCAACACAATCTATACGTCCGACTACCTCGACCTCGTGCTGGGTATGAAAGCCGGCGACGTCTACAACCAAACGTTGCTCAACAAACGTACGATGGAAGACGACGACGCCGTGGCAAACCTCTATATGAACAAGGGCTACCTGTTCTTCCAACTCGTGCCGATTGAGTCGAAAATCGAAGGCGACTCGATTGCTCTGGAAATGCGTATCATGGAAGGTCCGCAAGCGCGCATCAACAGCATCGTTATCAACGGTAACGACCGCCTGTATGAGAAGGTGATTCGCCGCGAACTGCGCGTGCGCCCGGGTGAGTTGTTCTCGAAAGAAGCATTGCAGCGCTCGGCGCGCGAAATCGCACAAACCGGACACTTCGACCCCGAATCGATGGACATTCGCCCCGAACCGAATCCCGACAACGGTACGGTCGACCTTATCTTCAACCTGACATCGAAAAACAGCGACCAAGTCGAACTTTCGGCAGGTTGGGGTCAAACCGGTGTTATCGGTAAGGTTGCGCTCAAGTTTACCAACTTCTCGATAAAGAACCTGTTCAAACCGAGTTCGTATAAGGGCATCATCCCGCAGGGCGAAGGTCAGACGTTCTCAATCAGTGCGCAGACCAATGCGAAGTACTACCAGGCTTACTCGATGTCGTTCCTCGACCCGTGGTTTGGCGGCAAGCGTCCGAATTCGCTCTCCGTATCGGCTTACTATTCGCGTCAGACGGGCGTCAACTCCAACTTCTACAACCGCAACTACATGACCAGCGGTATGTACTATAACGGCTTGGGCAGTTACCTCGGCTACAATTCAAACTACTACGACAACTACTATCAGAGCAGTATCGAGAACGCCTACGACAAGAACAAATACTTGCAAATGGCAGGCGTGACCGTCGGCTTCGGTAAGCGTTTGAACTGGCCCGACAACTATTTCACCTTCATGGCGCAACTCTCGTATAACTGGTATCACCTCAAAAACTGGGAATACCTCTATTATATGAACAACGGTACGTCGAACTCGTTCGTGCTCGGGCTGACCCTGTCGCGCAACAGTATCGACAACCCGATTTACACTCGTAGCGGTAGCAGTTTCTCGGTCGACCTCAGTCTTACTCCTCCCGTGTCGCTCTTCTCCAACAAAGACTGGAAAAAACTCTCGGAAACAAATACGCAAGAGTCGAAAGAGGAACTGTATAAGTGGATTGAATATTGGAAACTCAAATTCAAGGCAAGAACCTACACGCCGCTGTCGAATCCCGAAAGCAAGTGGACACTCGTGTTGATGACGCGTGCCGACATCGGTCTTCTCGGCAGTTATAACAAATATCTCAAGTCGCCGTTCGAGACCTTCTACGTCGGCGGTGACGGTATGTCGGGCAGCTACGGCTACGCTCAAGAGACCATCGCCCTGCGCGGTTACGACAACGGTTCGTTCACGCCGTGGACCAAAGACGGTTACGCTTATACGCGCTTCTGCATGGAACTCCACTTCCCGTTCATGTTGCAGCCGAGCACCACAATCTACGGCCTTACGTTCATCGAAGGCGGTAACGCGTGGACCGACATCAAAGACTTCTCGCCGTTCAATCTCAAGCGTTCAGCCGGCGCCGGCGTGCGCATCTATCTGCCGATGGTCGGCATGATGGGTATCGACTGGGCATACGGTTTCGACAAGGTGTTCGGCACCAAGGGTGGCAGCCACTTCCATTTTATCCTCGGTCAAGAATTCTAAAAAAATACAACTCGCTTTTAAACTTTGTGTGTTAAATATAGTCCAATTGTTAAACGAAAAAATAAAAGAGACTATGAAAAAGATGCTTTTAGCGGCAGTAATTGCCCTTGTATGCTCGATGGGAGCTTTCGCTCAGAAATATGCCTTAATCGACATGGAGTATGTGCTTAAAAACATTCCGCAATACGAAATGGCTAACGAACAACTGAACCAAGTGTCGCTGCGTTGGCAGAAAGAGGTCGAAGCAAAGACCAAAGAGGCAGAAACGCTCTACAAGAACTACCAGAGCGATATGGTGTTTCTGACCGACGAACAAAAGAAGAAAAAAGAAGAAGAAATCGTAGCCAAAGAGAAAGAGGCTGCCGAACTTCAAGCCAAATATTTCGGACCGCAAGGCGAACTCTACAAGAAGCGTCAATCGCTGATAGAGCCCATCCAAGCCGACATCTACGAGGCTGTTAAGAAAGTGTCGGAAGAGCGTGGCTATCAAGTGATTTTCGACCGTGCATCGTCGGCAGGCATCATCTTTGCATCGCCCAAAATCGACGTCAGCAACGAAGTGTTGTCGAAACTCGGCTACTCCAAGTAGGTGTCGAGCCTGATGCGTCGATAAAATTGCACGATTTGTTTGCCTATAAATTTGTAAAGTATTATCTTTGCGTGGTCATTGAAAATACAAATCAGAAAAATTAAATAAAATACGATATGCTTAAGAAATTGTTATTGGCTGTGTTAGTAGCAGCCCCTATGAGCCTCTTCGCTCAAAAAATCGCTTACGTCAACACTCAGGAAGTGTTCCAACTTATGCCCGACGTAAAAGAGGCAGATGCTAAACTTGCCGAAGTTTCGAAGAAATACGAAACTGAGTATAAGAGCCTCCAAGATGAGTTCAACAAGAAGATTCAAGAATTCCAAAATCTTGCACAAGACACTCCGGAATCAATCAAAGAGCGTCGTCAACAAGAGCTCCAAGAACTCAGCCAAAAGATTCAAAACTTTGAGGAAGTAGCCGGCAAGGACATCCAACGTCAACAACAGACACTTCTTGCTCCGATACAAGAGAAGATTAAATCGGCAATTCAAGCTGTAGGTCAAGAAAATGCTTACACCATCATCCTCGACAGCGCGCATCCGCTTTATACAGGTCCCGATGCTGTCAACGCAACGCCGCTCGTTAAGAAAAAACTTAATCTTAGCGATGCACCCGCTGCAGCACCCGCGAAGTAACAGAGAATAAAGATTTAATAAAAGCAGGAAAGAGAGTCTGTCGGCATCGGCGGGCTCTCTTTTTGCTACCGCACGAAATTTTTACAGTAGAAGCAAAATACGTTAAATGTTGCAAATATGAATGAGATTTGATGCTTATATAAGAAAAATTCGTATTTTTGCCAAAGCCCAAAACGGTATGCCATTGAAGAAAATCGAACCATTAAAATAACTCTTGAAGGCTATGTTTATCGAGGTAGTAAAAGCAGAATATGTCGACGATTATCGCATAAAATTGTGGTTTAATAATAACGTGACCAAAGTTGTCGACTTAAAGTCGTCGCTAAAGGGGGTAGTGTTTGAGCCGCTTAGGGATTTGGATTATTTTAAGAAATTTTCTGTTAAGTATAATACAGTGGAATGGGAAAACGGGGCTGATTTCGCTCCTGAATACCTGCTATCATTGCCTAATGTACAATGATAAAGCAGTTGCAGTTTTGTGCTATGTTGCGTTGGGACAATTCGGTTGTTACAGCACGTTAGGGTGCTGAATTGATAAACTTTGAAAGAGAGTCTGTCGGCATCGGCGGGCTCTCTTTTTTTGCTTGTAATTAAGAAAATCTGTTAAATTTACCAATAATGTTAAGATTTTCGGCATTTTGTTATAACTTTGGAGATATAAACGAATTTTTTAACGACAAAAACGATAAAATTATGAGTGAAATGAAATTTTCCGCACATATTCCCACAAAATTACTCTTCGGAGCCGGTGAGTTGTCAAAACTTTCAGAGAGCGCACTTCCGGGGCGTAAAGCCTTGGTTGTGATTTCGGCAGGTACGTCGATGCGCAAATACGGATACCTTGACCATGTTGTCGAACTGCTCGGCAAAGCGGGCGTGGAGTCGGTGGTGTTCGATAAGATTTTGCCTAATCCGGTGAAACGTCACGTGATGGAAGGCGCAGCACTTTGCCGTGAAAACGGATGCGATTTCGTTGTGGGTCTCGGCGGCGGAAGCACTATCGATTCGGCGAAAACTATTGCCGTGATGGCTGTCAACGACGGCGATTTGTGGGACTACGTAGTGGGCGGCACCGGTGGTCGCAAGCCCATCCGCAAGGCTTTGCCGATTGTTGCCATCCCGACTACGGCGGGTACGGGAACGGAAATCGACCCGTGGGCGGTTGTTACCAACGAAGATACGCAAGAGAAGGTGGGCATCGGCTGTCCGTCGACCTTTCCGGTGCTGTCGATTGTCGACCCGCAATTGATGCTTTCGTTGCCGCCGGCATTGACCGCTTATCAAGGTTTTGACGCATTCTTCCACGCTGCCGAAGGCTATATTGCAGGCTGTGCATCGCCGATAAGCGACCTCTATGCGCTCGAGGCTGTTCGCTTGCTCTACAAATATCTGCCGGTGGCTGTCAAAGACGGCCGCAACTTGAAGGCACGCACGAAAGTGGCGTGGGCATCGACGCTCGCCGGAATGGTTGAGGCTACGTCATCGTGCACGTCGGAGCACTCTCTCGAGCACGCAATGAGCGCGTTCTATCCCGAGTTGCCTCACGGCGCCGGACTGATTGCCATCAGCAAGGCTTACTTTACGACGTTCAAAAACGACCGCATGAAGCGCTATATGAAGATGTTTGAGACGATGACCGAGAAGAAAAGCGCTCGCCCGAGCGACTTCGTCGATGCGTTGGTGTATATGCAACAAGAATGCGGCGTCGACAATATCAAACTCAGCGACTACGGCATCTCGCCGGTCGACTTCCCGCGCTTTGCCGACAAGGCTTTCGACTCGATGGGCGGCTTGTTCGACTTCGACCCGCGTCAACTCTCGACCGACGAAGTGGTAAAAATCTACGCTGATTCTTACAAATAGTCGGCAACCTTTGCTCGGAAATTAAACCAACAAAATGAACAATAAGCCTTATTTCGGACTATGGATGCTACTTGCCACGGCGCTTGCCGTGTTTGTCGGCGTGTCGTTGATTAGTCCGGTCAAAATTTTCGGCGTCGAATTGCAGAAAGCCACCTTTGTCGATGTGTTGAGCGCACCGGCAGAGGTGCCGACTGCGCATAAGACAGCGCCGTCTACCGTGAAAAAGCCGCAGAAGCATCAGCGTGCGCCGCTCGACACGACATCGAAAACCATCCTGTTCATCGGCGATTCGATGCTCGAAGGGCTGTCGCCGCGCTTGGCAGCGTATGCTCGCCTTAACGGGCACAAGCTGTATACCGTGATTTGGTATAGCTCGACGACGGAGGTGTGGGGCAGCAGTGACAAGTTGAAGCATTACGTCAATAAGTATCATCCGGATTACGTGTTTGTGTGTCTGGGTGCCAACGAATTGTTCGTGCGCGACATTGTCGCCAAACGAGCTCGCTATGTCGACAATATGCTTCGTCAAATCGGTACTATCCCGTACGTTTGGATAGGTCCTCCGAACTGGAAGAAAGACACCGGCATCAACCAATTGGTGGCATCGAAGACCAAGCCGGGTTGCTTCTTCTTGAGCGACGGCATGAAGTTTGAGCGCAGCAAGGACGGCGCGCACCCGACGCGAACGTCGTCGGCACTGTGGATGGACAGCGTGGCGCGGTGGGTTGAGCTTCGCAGCGCGCATCCGATACGCATGAATAAACCGGCGCCGGGCAATGCAAAGGCGAATCGTGTGGAAGTTTTACAGCCAAAAAGATAGTTATTAGCCTTAAAGACAGTCGTTTATGATGCCAATAGTCGACAACATAGTGCAACAACTGTGCTACGACCCTGCCAACCCGATGCTGTTTTCGTGCGGGTTGTTTTGGGTGCTCTTTTTGGTGTTTTTGCCCATCTACGCGATGCTGAAGCGCAGGCGGCTGCAAATGATGATTTTTGTGCTTGCGTTCAGCCTTTATTTCTACTATAAATCGAGCGGCTGGTTCTTCTTGCTGCTTGTGTGCACGTCGCTCTGCGACTGGCTGCTGTCGCGCGCCATTGCCTCGTCGGGCAGCCGACTGCGCCGCAAGTTGCTCGCCGCGCTGTCGATAGTCATCTCGCTGTCGGTGCTCGGCTATTTCAAGTATGCCAATTTTGTGCTGTGGAATTGGGCGGCAATCGTCGGCGGCAATTTTCAACCGCTCGACATAATCTTGCCCGTCGGCATTTCGTTCTACACCTTCCAGTCGATAAGCTACGTCGTCGAC
>JBJEDP010000239.1:0-4223 GCA_051872175.1 Candidatus Limisoma sp. | reverse complement strand
ACACGAAGTGTTTAAAATCAGCACTTCACAATCTAAATATTTTCGAATGAAAAGACTTCTAATCTTGCCGGTGATGGCTCTTTTGCTCGCAAGCACTGCCTTCGGCGAAAGTCCTGTAAAGGCACTAAAAAGCGCATCGCCCTCCACACAGCGACACCGCACGGCGTCGGTGCTCAAGCAACGGCACACGCTGCCGGCAATGACAGCACCGCAAGTGCTGCTAACCGTGCCCGGCACCAACACACGACTGTGTGCAACGATGGTCTACAACGACGATTGGGGCAAAACCGATGCCGCAGGCAACTACCTTAATCCCATAACCGCCGGAGTTTACACCATACCCGCCAAACCCGACGGCACAATCTCCTCGCTCTACCAAAACACCGACTTTACGAAAATGCGCTGCGGCGTGAAAGTCAACAGCACCTACTACGTTGTCAGCGCCTCAGCCGACGGCACTTCGGCGACAATCAGCGAATATTCCACAACGTCGTGGAATCGCAGCCGCAACGAAGAGACCGACATCGTCAACGTAGCCACCGACCTGACCTACGACCCGACTACCGGAAAGGTCTACGGCGCATTCTACAACATGGAAACCAACGAATACGACCGCTTCTGCTCGTTCAGCCTGACTATGGCTGAAGCCACCGACATCGGCGACCTCGAGCGCCGCGTGTCGGCAATGGCATGCAACGAGGCGGGCGAAATATATGCCATCTGGGGATACACCGGATGGCTCGTAAAATTAGACAAAAAGACGGGACGATATACCCAAATAGGCAAAACAGGCGTCGACCCCGACTTCAACAACACTATGGCATTCGGCTCCGACGGCGTGCTCTATTGGGCTGCAACCGACGATAAGGGTAAAGCCGCGCTCTACAGCGTCGACACGACCACCGGCGCCGCTACAAAAATCTACGACATGCCCGGCAATGCGGAATTCGCCGGAATGTATGCCCTACCATTATCGATTCCCGACTCGGCGCCGGAGGCTGTAACCGACATCGCCGTGGCATTCGATTCCGACTTCGCCACAACGGGACGAATCACGTTCACCGCACCTACTCGCACTGCAAACGGTACGACGCTGACAGAGCCGATTACGGCAATTGTGGCGGTCAACGGTGCGGAAGTTGAGATTGTCGAGGACATTCAACCCGGTGCTAACGCACAAACGCCGACGATAACCTTTGCGGAAGGTCTGCAGAGCATCGAAATCACCACAGCCAACAGCACCGACCGTGGCAAAACCGCTTCGACGACGGTTTGGGCGGGCGAAGACTTGCCTACGGCGGTCGCAGACTTAAGCGTTTCGCTTGTCGACGGCGTTCCCGAAGTGAGTTGGACGGCACCTACCGAGGGCGCTCACGGCGGCAAAATCAATGCTGCTGCGCTGCGCTACACGGTGACTCGCTATCCGGGCGGCACAGTCGTTGCCGACCGTCAAACCGCGACGTCGGTTAAAGACACCGGCATTGGCGCGTCGGCGGCAGCGGTCTACTACGAAGTGGCAGCTTCCACCGATAAAGGCGTCGGCGAGAGCGCACGGACCGAAAAGATTGTGGTCGGCAACGGCTATACGGTGCCTTTTGTCGAACCGTTCGACACACAAGACGCTTTCGACCTGTGGACAGTCATCGACCGCAACGGCGGCTCAACGTGGGTGTACGACAACGGCCGTATCCACTATAAATACAACAACAATAGCATCGGCGGCGACGATTGGCTGATTTCGCCTCGCATCGCACTCCGCAGCGGAACAACCTACCTGCTGACATTCGATGCTCAGACGTTCAATTCGACGAACTACTACGAAAACTTCACGGCAGTCCTTGCTTCCGACCCGGAAGCCGCCTCGCACGTCGTGCTTAAAGAATTTACCAACTACTGCTGCACGGCGGGCGAAACGCACAAGATTTCGTTCAGCGTCGACGCCGACGGCTACTATTATTTGGGCTTCCACGACACAAGCGACGGCAAAAAAGGATGGTCGCTCTTCTTGGACAACATCGGCATAAAGACTCTTCAAGGAGCACTTCCCGCCGCACCGACCAACGCACGAGCAACGGCTGCCGCCGAAGGCGCTCTGCGTGCGGAGATTGCGTTCACCGCGCCGACAACCGACATCGACGGTGCCGCTTTGGGCGACTTGACAGTATCGGTCGTTCGCGGCAACGACACAACACCGTGCTACAGCCGCTCGGCAACGCCGGGAGAATCCGTCAGCTGGACCGACGACGCAATAACCGCAAGCGGCATATACACCTACCGAATCTACGCTTCTAACGAAGTGGGCGACGGCATCGAAGCCAAGGTGTCGACGTTCGTCGGACTCGACGCCCCGGCGGCTGTGACGTTTACAAGCGCAAAAGCAACCGACACGTCCGCAACCATCCAATGGACGGCGCCTACGACAGGCGTCAACGGCGGATATTTCAACCCTGCCGACCTACACTATCGCATTGTGCGCAGCGATGGCACGGTCGTTGCCGAGCAAACTACCGAGACATCGCTGACCGACGTCGACATACCGACTACAAATCAACAAGAATACATCTACTACGTCGTTACGCCGTATGCCGCCGACCGCAAAGGCGCTTACGCCATGTCGCCCTATCTGATTGTCGGCACGCCTTATAATGCACCGTTTGCCGAACGATTCAAAAACAGCGATATGGAATCGTATCCTTGGATAAACGAATCACTCGACGACGGCGCAACGTGGTCGCTGCAAGACAATGGCATAAATCCCGCCACTGCCGACCAAAGCGGCGACAACGGTCTTGCCACGTTCAACAGTGCAGTCGCACCGCAAGGAAGTCGCGCCGAATTGGCGTCGCCGAAAGTGTCGCTCGCCGGACTGACGGCTCCCGAACTGAGTTTTATGCTCTATCATACCGCAACGGCGGGCAATGGCAGCATCACTGTGAAAGTGTATGCCGACGATACGGCGCACGACGTTACCAACGGCACGTTTACACGACAAAGTGATGCAACCGGATGGCAGCGCCACACGGTTGACTTGTCAGCGTTTGTCGACGCCGAATCAATCCGCGTGGCTTTCGTCGGCGAAAGCGACGGCTGCGAAAATATCCACATCGACAACGTTACTATCGACGAGGCTCGACTCGCCGACTTGCAGTTGACCTCCCTCAGCGGACCGCGTCGCATTGCAACCGGCATCGATGCCACCTACAATGCCGTAATCACCAACATCGGACATACCGCAATCGAAGGCGCGGTCGTCACGCTCAGCGAAGCCGACAACGCCATCGCTCGTGCAACTGTCGACGCTCTTGCTCCTAACCAATCGGCAAACATTCCGCTAACTTGCCGTTTTGCCGAATCGGCAACGCATCGATTGACGGCATCCGTTGCTTGCGACGCTGACGCAAACGTCGAAAACAATTCCGCGCAAATCACAACCGTAACGGTCGACCCGGTAATTCCGGCGCCCTACGACGCCACCTCGCTGGCACTCGCCGACGGCATCGAAATCACGTGGAAAGCGCCCTTCACGCGTGGCGCCGTGACCGACGACATTGAAAGTTATCAGGATTGGGCAATCGCCGACATTGGCGACTGGACGACCATCGACCTCGACCACGACACAACCTACGGCATACAAAAAGACCTCGACGAATATCCCAACGAATATGCGCCCAAGGCATTCCAAGTGTGCAACGCTCATACCCTGGGAATCGACATCTGGGACGAAGGCAAGCCTCATTCGGGCAACAAGATGCTTATGGCAATGGCGTCAATCAATTACGTCAACAACGACTGGCTGATTTCGCCGCAACTCAACGGCAGCGAGCAGACCGTTTCGTTCTACGCCAAGAGTTTTACCACCGACGACATCGCGCCCGAACGTATGCGCGTGCTCTACAGCATGGGCGGCACCGACCCGACGGAATTCGTTCAGATTCACACCGACGACTACATCGAACTGCCCGACGCATGGACGCGCTACACATGGACGCTTCCCGAAGGAGCACGACATTTCGCCATCAACTGCGTGAGCAACAATTCGTTCGCACTCTTCGTCGACGACCTGTCGTACAACGACCTGACAGTGCCGCCGCTCACGCTCCGCAGCTACGAAATCTATCGCAACGACGAGCTCGTTGCCACCACCGACGAAACGCGATGGGTCGACACCACGCCGGTCGACAAAGCGGCCTACAAAGTGCGCGCCCTTTACGACCGTTGGACCA
>JBJEDP010000238.1:0-4238 GCA_051872175.1 Candidatus Limisoma sp. | reverse complement strand
GGTTGTATTTGAGCACGTCGAAATAGACGGAGCCTTCCGAGACGTAAGCATAGCCGGCGTCGAGGATTTTCTTTATATATTCGATTTGCTCGATGATGTGACCCGATGCGTGCGGCTCGATGCTCGGTGGCAACACGTTGAGCGCTTCCATATTTTTATGGTAGCTGTTGAGGTAGTGTTGCACCACTTCCATCGGCTCGAGTTGCTCGAGGTGGGCTTTTTTAGCGATTTTGTCTTCGCCGTCGTCGCTATCGTGCTCGAGGTGTCCGACGTCGGTGATGTTGCGGACATATCTGACGGTGTATCCGATGTGTCGGAGATAGCGATAGAGCACGTCGAAAGTTACGGCGGGACGCGCGTGTCCGAGGTGCGCGTCACCGTAGACGGTCGGACCGCAGACATACATGCCCACGCGACCTTCGTGAAGCGGACGGAAGAGTTCTTTCTGCCGCGTCAGCGAATTGTATAAAAATAAAGAATGTTGCATAGCGTTAAGCCTTTCCTCCGCCCATGGGTGCAAAAGGCGTACTGTTGCCGGGGTTGCCTTTGCCTTTGGGGACGATTGTTCCAAAGTTTTGCTCATATTTATATACGTTGTCGTGCAACGCGGAGAGCAGAGTTTTTGCGTTTTCGGGAGTCATAATGATACGGCTCTGAACGCGAGCTTGCGGAGCGTTGGGCACAACGCTGATAAAGTCGAGGAAAAATTCGTTGACCGAGTGCGAAATCACGGCGAGGTTGGCGTACTTGCCCGATGCCATTTCGGGCGTAAGTTCTATTTTTAGTTCTTGTTTTTCCATATTTCTAATGATTTTTTGCAAAAGTAATCAAAAATCGTTTTCCAACAAAGCGAAAACGGAAAAAGCAAAAAGCAAAGGGGTGCAGTCTTCAGTCGGCATACACCCCTTTTGCTATCTAATCACTAATCAATTTACTTAATGTCGATTTTGCGCGCCACTTTCGGCAAGTCTTGCTTAACAAGTTTCGGCAAGTGAATGTCGAGCACACCGTTGTTGACTTGGGCAGAGATTGCATCTTTGTCGACGTCGTCGGGCAATATCATAGCTTGCCGGAAACTCGTGTAAGAAAATTCGTGGCGGAGATAACGCTTGTCGTCGTGCTTGTCTTCCGTTTTCTTTTCCATCGAGATGATGAGGTTAGCCTCATCGTCGAGATGGATGTTGAAATCTTCTTTCGACATACCGGGTGCGGCTACTTCAACGCAGTATTCTTTTTCGGATTCGCTGACGTTGATTGCCGGAGCGTTTGAGTTGGTACGTTCAATCCAATCGTTGTCGAAAAAGTCATTGAAAATACTTGGTAACCAAGTTTGATTTCGTCTTGTAGGCATCATGGTTAAAATCTCCTATTTTTATAAGTTAAACAATTCATTTATCGGACGTTGACTATATCAACGTTCGCCTAAAGAAAAGGCAACAACTGTGCCAAAGCGGGGAGTGTGTCAAAACGTCGTTGAAAGGTGACAATTTGTACGCATTACTGCCAAATTTGCGGTAAGAGGTAAGAGGTGTGGTGTCTAAAAGTTTGAATATCAACATAGTATGTTCGCACCTCAGCGCGACCCTACCGCGGGTGCGCAGCGAACGTAAATCCACAGCGTGTCGAAGATACGCTGTGGATGGGGAGCGTCGGAGACTTTGCATACCGATGCCCCGCTCTCTCCACTCTTACCTATTACCTTTTACCTCTCCACTATTCTGCGCCTCGGTGCGACTGAGCAGGCGTGGTGTACGAATCGGGATAACGTCAAGATATGTTTAATCTATCTTGCACGGGATGCGTTCGTGGCTGTGGATTTTAGACCAAAAAATTGTCTTTATGACCGATATATCGGCGTTTGCTCAAAATTAACAAAAATTAACCCGGGGGGGGTAATTTCTAGAGCAATATTTGTTAATTTTGCAGTAACTAAAACAATATTCTAATATTTAGACTATGAACAAAAAATTATTCTTAGGTTTGCTTGCGGGAGCAGCCATGCTGTTCACCGCTTGCCAGGATGAGGAAGTAAAGGCGATAGCCGACGGTGACACCGACGTGACAATCACCGCAGAACTTCCTTCGGGTGTTTCGACTCGTGCATTTGCCGACGGAACGACTGCAACAAAACTCACTTACGCGATTTACGAAACCGGGCAGCAGAACGCGCTTATCACAGGCACTGCTATGTTCGTTGACCTCAAAACGACGGTAATCGCTCGCCTTGCTAACGGTAAGACCTACGACTTGCTCTTCTGGGCACAAGCCGATGGCGCACCTTACACGTTCGACGCTGCTACTCAGAAAGTTACTGTCGACTACACAGCGGCAGTCGGACAAGACGAAACGCGCGATGCTTTCTTTAAAGCCGAAACGCTGACCGTCGACGGTACGATCAACAAAACTATCCAATTGCGCCGTCCGTTTGCACAACTCAACATCGGTGCGCAAGACTTTGAGGATGCCAAAACAGCAGGCTTCGAGGCTACGCAAACCAAAGTGACGGTCGACAACGTCTACACGACGCTCAACCTCTTGACGGGTGCCGTTGAAGATCAAACCTCAGTGACTTACGGCCTTGCCAACCTCCCGGCCGAGGCCTTCCCCGTGTCGGTCACTCCGGCAGCGAAATACATGTCGATGGACTATCTGCTCGTTGCAGCCGACAAAGAGTTGACCAATGTTACGTTCACCGCAACTAACGGTAGCCACGACGTAGAGCGCCACTACACCAACGTGCCCGTTCAACGCAACTACCGCACAAACATCTACGGTAACATCCTCACCGAAGAAGCAAACTTCAACATCGAAATCGTTCCCGACTTCGAAGCACCGGATTACGATATCGTTATCTCCAGCGAATCTGATTTGCAGGATGCAGCTGCTCATGGTGGTAACGCAGTGCTTGCCAACGATGTAACATTTACGTCACACTTGATTGTAAATTCTGCAGAACCCCTTAACTTGAACCTTAACGGAAATTCATTGATAACAACTCCGGATAATATAGTATATGTCTACGGTGATTTGAATTTAACTAACGGTAAGGTAAGCAGCACAACACAAGGTGAGGCATATTCGTCGGTATATGTAGGAAATACCGGAAAAGTGACTGTTGACAACGTTGAGTTCGTTTCCGACGGTTCACTCTTCTGGGTAGCAGATTATTCAGACGTTACAATTAAAAACTCTTCTCTTAAAGCGCAAGCATGGTGCGTTGCAACAAATGCTTCGATCTCGACTCAAAATCCGACAATCTTTTTGGAAAACTGTACTTTCGAGAGCGAAACTCCGGTCATGGTTAACATTCCGAGTACGCTTACTCTTGACGGATGTACTTTGGACGGTAGATGGCAAGGTCTTATGGTTCGCGGTGGTACGGCAGTCGTTAAAAACAGCCGTATCAACGTTAATTATGCAGCAGCCGACGCCGTAACAATGGCGACAAAATATGCAATCAAAAATTGGGGAAGCGGTAACAATGTTCCTATCGCAGCTGCTACATTTGGCAATAGATCAGCAAACTCATATAGATATGCTACTAACGTAACTGTTGAAAACAGCGATTTCAACGTACAAGGCGATAATGCATCTTATTTCCCCGCTGTTTACATTTATGCTAATGTAGAAGAAGGTCAAGGCGTAACATTCAATTACGACTCTAACACCACTTTCAACGGCGGAGCAAAGGCTATTGCAGTAGGAAGCAATAACGTAACAATCAACGGCTCAACTGCTACAATCACAGAATAAAGTAGAGTCATCATCCATTATTATAAGGAACCAACCCCCGAAGTCGCAATCAACACTTCGGGGGTTGTTATGTTGTTATATGATGACGAATGTAAGAATCGGCAATGCTGCGGCGTGCAAATCAGCGACCACGACCGACCCTCTCCGAGGCTCGAGGTGTCGGGGGTGAGCTTTGTTCCCCACGCTAAACGTCTCCGACGCTGAGCGTGGGGTTTACCACAATCGGCGCGTCTCCGACGCACACTATCCACAGCGTATCTTCGACACGCTGTGGATGCTCCTTCACTCCGCACCGCAGGATAGTGGAGAGGTAAGAGTGGAAAGTGGAGTCATAGGCTTGCAAAGTCTCCGACTTAGCATTGCCAATGAGCAAAATCTATGCAATTTAGCTCATTGGGGTTGGGTGATGGCTGTCCCCACCTTGCCGCTTGCGGCAAGGTGGGGAAATCTAGGACTCAAACACCATATAAAGTGTTAAAATAGCA